>CAMWOF010000210.1 GCA_947175805.1 uncultured Clostridiaceae bacterium | reverse complement strand
GGGCAGGACTATATCACAGATGTGATAGAGGATGTGAAATATCAGATTTCACCGCTCTCCTTTTTTCAGGTGAACCCGGTGCAGACGGCGGCACTGTACAAGAAAGTATTGGAATATGCAGGGCTTACGGGGGAGGAGACGGTATGGGACCTCTACTGCGGTATCGGCAGCATTTCCCTGTTCTTAGCCCGGCAGGCAAAGCAGGTCTACGGCGTGGAGATTGTCCCTCAGGCGATTGCTGATGCAAAGCACAATGCCCAGCTGAACCGTATAACCAATGCAGAATTTTTCGTGGGCAGGGCAGAGGAAGTATTGCCCAATATGTATGGAGCAGGGCAGGGCCCGCTGCAAACGGGCAGATTGGTGGACGTGATTGTAGTGGACCCACCGCGGAAGGGCTGTGAGGAAAGCCTGCTTGAAACCATTGTGAAAATCTCCCCGAAGCGCATGGTATATGTGAGCTGCGACCCGGCAACTCTGGCGCGGGATATTAAATATATGACTGCGCACGGATACAGGCTGGAGCAGGTCTGCGCAGTTGACCAGTTTTGCCATTCGCCGCATGTGGAGACGGTTGTATTGATGTCAAGGGTCGAGAAATAAGGGTACGAAAAAGTGTTGAAATAAAAGGATTTCCGAGAGGTTGGACTGTTTGGACAGCAGTCCCGCCGCTCGGATTTTTTTGTTTTTTGACTTGCTATTATTTATATTAGATTAACATGCTACTACCTTGGGAAAGGTACGCTTAGCAACGTTCCAAAAGAGCCATTGACTTTTCCCTAGGGGTAAAGTTTATACTAGAATTGGAAGGAGGTAAAAGAATGCTGACAATTGGAGAGTTTTCGAACATATGCAAGGTATCGACAAAAACACTTCGCTATTATGCTGAAATAGGCCTGCTTGAGCCAAGTGAAATTAATCCTGAAAACGGATATCGCTACTATGCGATTGAGCAGCTTGAAAGAATGTTGTTTATCAATCGTTTAAAGGCATACTCCTTTTCCTTAGACGAGATTAAGACAATTTTGCAATCGGAAGAAGTACAAGACGATAGTCTCTATCTTGCATTTGTTCACAAGAAGAAAGAAATTGAAAAACAAGTACATAATTACAAACAAATCTTAGCACAGTTGGAGGACGATATAAAGGCTATTGAAGAAGGAAAATCCATTATGGCATATATGGAGGATATTGATGTTCAGCTTGTAGAATTGCCAAAAATGTATCTTTTATCTATTAGAAAAAACGTACAAGTAGAAGATTATCCTGCAGAATATAGCAATTGTTTTGGAAAGTTATTTAAAAGAATTGCTGTTGATAAACTGACAATAACTGGTGCGCCAATGGCACTTTTTCACAGTTCGGAGTTTTCTCCATCTGGTTTAGACACAGAGTTTGCTATACCTGTGAAAGAGTATGCTACAGGTACACGAGATTTTTGCCCAGGTTTATGTTTGAGAACAGTTGTACATGGATATACGCAGCTTTCTTCTGTTTATGCCAAGCAGATAGAATGGGCAGAAAAAGAAGGGTACCAAGGTACAAACGCACTGTTTGAAGTCTATGTGACTGACCCATCACAGGTCACAGACGAAATGGATCATATCACAGAGGTGTACTATCCCGTAAAAAAGATTTCACTATAGTTTGTGCTGTGATCAACATTGAGAAAGGAAAAATGAATGAAGCAAGAAGAAATAACAAAAATCAAAGATGCAATCAAAACAGATTACTCCAATATTGCGGGAATGGTTGTCTTAAAAGACGATAAGACGGTCTATGAAAAATATTTTAATGGCTGCACAGAAGCCAACCGTATTCATGTCTTTTCGGTAACCAAAAGCATTTTATCCATACTATTCGGAATTGCATTGGATAATGGCTATATAGAAAGTATCAACCAGAAAGTGCTAGAGTTTTATCCGGAATACACTGTTAAAAAAGGAGAAAAAACGATCCAGAATATTACACTTAGAGATATGCTGACCATGACTGCGCCTTATAAATATAAGTTCAATCCTTATACAAAATATTTTACAAGTATGGACTGCGTAAAGTTTTCTCTTGATGTATTAGGTGGCAGAGGCCATATTGGAGAATTTAGATATGCCCCGATTGTCGGCCCGGATATTTTGTCGGGTGTTCTTGTGAAAACAACAGGACAATCTGTATTTGATTTTGCAAAGGACAACCTGTTTGCTCCATTAGGAATTACAGTTGAAAAAAATATTACTTTTCATAGTAAAGAAGAACAGATGGCATTTTATAAAGCAACAGATGTCAGCGGCTGGGTTGCGAGTCCAACGGGAGTAAATGCAGCGGGTTGGGGCCTTACCCTATCGCCTGTGGATATGGCTAAAATCGGACAGTTGTTTCTAAACGGTGGTACATGGAATGGAAGCCGTATTGTATCTGAGAAATGGATTGCTGAAAGTACATCGGAACAGAGCAGATGGAAACAGCGTAATTTGCCTTACGGATATTTGTGGTGGGTTGGAGAAGATAATGGTTATGCGGCCATGGGCGATGGCGGAAATATCATTTACGTCAATCCAAAGGAACGAATGGTAGTTGCGATCACTTCTCTTTTTCTGCCAAGGGCAAAGGATAGAATTGAATTTATCAAAAAATATGTTGAGCCGATTTATGGGAAAGCGACATGAAATGAATTAATGTGAATGTAATAGGTTGGAAGCTTCTCATTTAATAATAGATTTCTTAATAATATTTCAGAAAAACCGATTTGCATAAAAATGGTGGTGAAATCAAAATCACGTAAAAAAGAGTCTTATTTCAATATAGATTGACAAAATGAAATAAAAAAGTTATGATGAACTCCTTATTTCAGAAAAGGAAGGAGCCGCATGATGGCAAACAGAGCAGGAAGCTCCTATGCTAGAGAATAACACAAACAGCAATGTTGCGGATGTTGTGAATTATATCAAGGCGGCAGAATATGCGATAGGCAGACTTCAGGCGCATGGGGAGGGAAAATAAAAATGGGTTTGAAAGTAGCGTTACTCCAATTACTGCCGGAAAGCAGTCTTGAGGGACAGTTGGAAAAAGGGAAAGCTGCCTGCATAAAGGCAAAGGAGATGGGTGCTGACATTGCCTTATTTCCAGAAATGTGGAGTGATGGATATGCGCTGCCGCAGAGCAACCAGGAACTGGATGCGTTAGCCATAAATGCTGATAGTGGTTTTGTGCAGGCATTCGGAAGGCTTGCCGATGAACAACAGATGGCTATTGGTATCACTTTCCTTGAGAGACATGAGCCTAAACCGCTTAACTCTATGATCCTATTTGACAAGAACGGTAAAGAGCGGCTTCATTATTCTAAAGTTCATACCTGTGATTTTGACTTGGAGAAAGTCTTGTCATCGGGTGATGATTTTCATGTTACGGAACTAGATATTGGCAGAGACACCATAATGGTGGGTTCCATGATCTGTTTTGACAGGGAGTTCCCCGAAAGTGCACGAATATTGATGCTAAAAGGGGCGGAATTAATTCTGGCTCCTAATGCCTGCCCAATGGAGCTTAACAGGCTGTCAGCCCTTCGTACCAGAGCGTATGAGAATATGCTTGCCGTTGCTACCTGTAATTATCCGAAGGGGCAGCCGGACTGCAACGGACACTCCACGGTATTTGATGGAATTGCATGGTTACAGGAAGAGCCGGGAGTGCGGGATATGTGCATCCTTGAAGCTTCCGAAGAAGAGGGTATCTATTTGGCAGAGATAGATATGGATATGCTGCGGAGTTACCGGGAGCATGAAGTGATGGGACAGAAATACCGGCACCCGGACAAATATGGGATTCTGGCTCAAAAAACTAAAAAAGTCTAGGGTTTGTTTATACTTTCCCGGAACACAGAGGTCATCATTATGCCGGGCTTTTGTTTGATGAAATCGAACATCTGGCAAAAGGTGAAGGAGTATCCGAGGTTTATATCTCGACCAATCATATTGGACTATATGAAAAATATGGTTGTGAGTACAGAACCGAAATGAAGGATATGGATGGTGAACTATCCAGAGTCTATGTAATGAAGATTCACTCCAACGATTAAATAGTAGTTTCATGAGGAGAATGAGATGTATGCGCAGGCAGTGATAAAATTGAATGGTGAAGACCTTGATAGAACAAGGAAAATTTGATTGGCAGTGAAAGAGGAGTTATCAATAATAATTTACCTCGTAGGTAAATCGTTATCTTGACGCAATGAGATATCTATGTTATCATGGATTTACCTCAAAGGTAAATACAAAAGAGAGGTGATGGTTTGGATATCACGTACAAAAATAAGAAAATCGAAAAGGTTTGTACGGATGCCAAAACTGCAGAGAGAACCTACGGCCGGGAAATGGCTGATAAAATACACCAGCGTATAGATGAAATTGATGCTGCAGATACTGTTGAGATGATGATACAGTTTCATATTGGACGATGTCATCCTCTTATGCAGAATAGGAAAGGACAATATGCGGTGGATTTGGTTCATCCGTACAGATTGATATTTGAGAAGAATGGTGATGAAATCCAAATAGCAAATATTTTGGAAATTGTCGATTATCATTGAAAGTCAAGATGACAAGTCAAGGAGGTAGCACTATGGTGAGAAGTCGCAGTTTTATTGCAACGCCACCTGGGGCGACAATTAAAGAGCAGTTGAATGACAGAGGTATGAGCCAGAAGGAGTTTGCAGCCAGGATGGATATGTCTGAGAAACATATCAGCAAGCTTATTAATGGCGATGTGCAACTTACACCTGAGACTGCAGTCAGATTAGAGATGGTTCTTGGTGTTCCAGCTAAGTTTTGGAATAATCTTGAGGCAATCTACAGGGAAAAGATTATAAAGGCAGAGGCCGAAAATGCAATGGATGCTGATGCTGAAATGGCGAAACAATTTCCTTATAGTGAAATGGCAAAATTCGGATGGGTTCCGGAGACCAGAGATGCTAAAGAAAAGGTTGTTTATCTGAGAAAATACTTTGAGGTGGTTGAACTTTCCCTTCTGGGAAATGAGC
>CAMWOF010000209.1 GCA_947175805.1 uncultured Clostridiaceae bacterium | reverse complement strand
CTGTAAATGTGCTTTTATAATTCGATATAGATATTCCAGCCAATGTTTACTTTTATGTATTCAAGTACAATCCGGGCATTATAAAAGGGAGGATTCCATGTTTACACAACAGAAAAAAACAACTAGTATTAAAAGGAAAATGCTTTCCGTTGTCCTCTTTCCAATTGTGTTGCTTGGAGCAATGATTGTCATTTTTGGAATTTTGCTGCTCTATCGCTCCTATACAGAGAGTATTCAAGAAGAGCTTGCCTCCGCAACGAGTGTATTGCTGAATTGCCTGGACCTAACCGTAGAAGGCGATTATTCTTATGAAAATGATATGCTGTTTAAAGGCGCCTTAAATCTCACAGATTCCATTGTGCTCTCCCGGATAAAGGATAATTCCCAGATTGATACCACCATTTTTTGGCAAGATACCCGTGTCCTCACTACTATAAAGGATGAAAATGGCATTTCAGCAGCCGGCACCAAGGCAAGTGAAAGTGTTGTCAATGCAGTTTTGCAAAATGGCAATAACTATTATTCAAACCGCTTAGATATTAACGGCGTCGCTTACATAGGATACTACATGCCACTTAAAAACAGCGACCAATCCATCGTAGGTATGGTTTTTGCCGGTAAAAAAAGTGAGTTGGTCTATGATAAGGTTTTTTCTATCCTTCTGTGGTTTGCGATATTTTCTCTGATTGCAATTGTCATCGCATTTAGGCTTTCCAGACTTTTTTCCAATCAAATGGTTTTCGATATCAATATAATTAACGGCTTTTTAAAAACAATTTCAGAAGGAGATTTAACAGCAACACTGGACGACAGAATTGTGGTTCGAAAGGATGAGCTCGGCGCAATCGGACTTCATGCCACTAAAATGCAGGACAATTTGAGGAAATTAATAGGGACAGACCCATTAACCTCCCTCTTTAACAGACGAAGCTGCAATAACAAGCTAAGGGCTCTGGAACAGGATAAGGAGGAATTTTGCATTGTCATGTGCGACATTGACTGGTTTAAAAAAATAAATGATACCTATGGACACGATGCCGGTGATTATGTACTGGTCACCATTTCCCAAATATTCCAGGAAAATATAAAAGACTGCGGTTTTGCCAGCCGGTGGGGCGGCGAGGAGTTTTTGCTTGTCTACGGGCTGGGGCTGCAAGATACCAGGGCAAAAGTGGAGCAGCTTCAAAACACCATCCGGGAATTCAACTTCCAATATCAGGACAAAAGCTTCCGGGTGACTATGACTTTCGGTATCGAAGGCGACCATACAGGCAGCTCCTATGAAGAGAGAATTAAAGAGGCGGACAACAAGCTCTATGTAGGTAAAAACGACGGCAGGAATCAGATTGTATGCTAAACGCTTATTAGGTATCTATTTTAATATCTTCGGCGCCTTTTTGGTCATATACATTTTCAGTCAAATTATCCGCTCTTTCCCTTCTTCTAGGCATTTTTAATCTGTTGCCATTTCTGTTCCATGCATCCAGGATATCCTGATTGCTTATGTTAAATTTCATGCCAAATTCTTCTTTCCATGTACTCCAAAGTTCACAGAATTTTACCCCGGCCTGTTTCACATCGCTATAAAATATAGTATTATTTTTTATCGTATCAGCATGCTCTCGCACACACTGGAATCTGGCTCCCTCAGCTCCAATTTTTGTAAGTGCATCTACCCTTATGGAATTATTGTCAATTGTCTCCTGCTGCTCAGCCTCTGTTTTTGTGGGGTCAACCTGTTCTACCCCCTGGTTCGCAATTTCCATAATCAGGGCATTGTTTGTTGTGTCATGTGCTGTATTAAATTGTTTATCCTGCAATTTCCCACCTGGATTTTGGCTTTTATCAGTTAAGTGAAACCGATTCGCTTCCGCTGCGCCAAATTTTATTGACGTGATATATCCGGGCTGCTGTTTGCTGACCTCATAAACAATTTCCATTTGCGGCACTGCCGAAACACATGTTACATTAAACGGGAAAATCAAATTTCTTCCGTGATTTCTTGCAGTCTCCATGTCTGTATTTGGTTTGACATTTTGCAGAAGCCTGCCGAGGAAATCAGCACTGAGCCTTGCTGCGGATGCTTTATCGTTACTATTTGGCAGACGATAATTATAAAAATTTTTTGTAGTCCCGTCTACGGTCTGTCCGGTCTGTTCGGTCTGTTCCACCAGCATATCTTTTGCGTCGGCAGGGCATTTGTCATGCTCTGTAAATTTAACGGCACGCTGAACACAAAAGCTTTCCCCTTTCTTCTGCAACAACGGAAGAGACGGCCTTATCTCTACTCTCACGTCGCTGCTTTTACAGTCTGCCCTTCTGATACCGGTATCAGTGATAGGTTTTCTTATCATTGGCTCGTGCCCTTTTTTCATTATAATTGCTTCCTGATACATAAATTCATCTCCTCATAAAGTAATTGTAGCAGGGAAGCCAACAAATGATAATGTACATATGTGTAAAGCATCCCGAAAGAGAGCATAAAAAATCTGAAAATACTCAAAATATCTATTGTCATTCTCTTTATTCTGTGGTAGGATAAAGACCAGTGATAGGTTGCAGATACTCGAGAGGACTGTGACCGGAGGGAGGATCTGTGGGTCCTCTCTTCTTTTTTGAAAGGAATACTGCGTATGCCGAGACTAAAACCCTTCCTGAATTATCAGGATCAAATCAATAATCTGATTACAAAAAAGGGATTGCTCATAAGCAATCCTTCTTTTGCTGAAGAAAAACTACAAGAAATACGGTATTACGCCCTTATTGACGGTTACAAATCCATCTTTTATGATTACACAACCCGTACCTATCTGCCCGATACCACTTTTGAAGACATCGTAAATCTATATGACTTTGATGAAGAACTCCGTCTTCTGATTTTCAAATATATCTGCCACATTGAGCAAAGAATACGCTCCCAGATATCCTATTATTTTTGTGACAAGTATTCATCCAACCAAAACGATTATCTAAATCCAAACCACTATAACTATTCCAAACGTAACAAGAGCGGAATAAACAAACTGGTCCAAATTCTTACATACAATGCCAATAACAGTTCAGCCCACGACTATATCATTTACCAAAGAAGAAAATATCAGAATGTGCCTTTATGGGCTGTTGTAAACACACTTACCATAGGACAAATTTCAAAAATGTACTCCTATATGCAAAGTGATATACAGTCAAAAATCAGCCATTGTTATGAGGCCGTCAATGAACGTGAATTAAGGCAGTACCTCAAAGTGATCACTGATTTCAGAAATGTCTGTGCCCATAATGAACGGCTGTTTTTATATCACAGCCATACTGATATTCCTGATACCGTTTTACATAAGAAATTGGGTGTGCCCAAAATCGGTTCCAGTTATTCTGTTGGAAAGAATGACCTGTTTGCGATTGTTATTGCACTGAGATGCCTTCTTACAAAAGAAGACTTTAAGCAATTCTACAAACAGCTCAAAACAATTATTTCTTTATACCAAAAGAAGTCCTCTGAAAATAGCACTGCAAAACTTTTGGGCAGCATGGGATTTCACACTAACTGGAATAATATATTGAGATATAAGCCGTAGCTGATAACACTACGACTTTCTTAAATGTATAACCTTGCATAAAACACTTCACTTCCTGTCCTCAGTATATGTGTAACGCATCCCGAAAAAGAGCAACATTATTTTTTATTAGAAAAATATAGCTATTTTCAGCGGAATGGGTTATCATATCTTTTATAGTGCGTAAATGCCTAAAAGTTTTAATATAAGGAAAGGTGACCTATTATGCTATCAGAACAATATATACAGATGACAAAACAAAAGTCCGTGATACGGAACATCGCGGAGGCAGGCGCAAAGCGCGCCGCAGAAATCGGCTATGACAATGTGTTCGACTACAGTCTCGGCAACCCTTCGGTTCCCTCCCCGGAATCTGTAAGGAATACCTTACATAAGCTGGCGGATATGGAGCCAATGGCGCTGCACGGCTACAGCCCGACACTTGGCATTTCCTCTGTCCGGGAGGCGATTGCAGATTCGCTGAACCGCCGTTTTGGTATGGAATATGCCGCCGCACACATTTTTCCTACCTCCGGCGCTGCCGGGGCTGTTGCCCATGCAGTGAGAGCAGTTACCAAACCGGGTGACACTGTTTTGACCTTTGCTCCGTTTTTCCCGGAGTACATGCCCTATATCAACACCAGCGGAGCTGAACTGAAGGTGGTGCCTGCGGACACTGCAAGCTTTCAGATTAACTTTGAAGCATTTGAGGAGATGTGCAATGAAAATGTGATGGCAGTGCTGATTAACACGCCTAACAATCCTTCCGGTATCGTATATACCACGGAAACAATCAAGCGTCTGGCAGAGATACTGACCGAAAAGGAGCAGGCATACGGACATGATATTTTCCTCATTTCTGACGAGCCATATCGGGAAATTATCTTTTCCGACGTGGACGCTCCGTATGTGGCAAAATATTATGACAAGACCATGACCTGCTACTCCTTCAGCAAGTCCCTGTCCCTGCCGGGAGAACGCATTGGCTATATTGCAGTGAATCCTGCTTATGAACATGCGGCGCTGCTGGTAGATATGTTTGGTCAAATTTCCCGGGGCATCGGGCATAACTGCCCGACCTCCATGATGCAATACCTGATTGCTGAGTGTATTGATGAGACATCCGACTTGTCCGTCTACGAGGAAAATAAAAATATCCTTTACAAGGAACTGACCCGTATTGGCTTCTCCGTTGTGGAGCCGGGAGGCACCTTCTACATTTTCCCGAAGGCGTTAGAATCGGATGCCGTTGCCTTCTGTAACAAGGCATTAAAATATGATTTGCTTCTTGTTCCCTCTGACAGCTTTGGGGTGCCGGGTCATTTTCGCATGGCGTACTGTGTGCCAACGGAAAAGGTGCTGCGCTCCATTCCGGTAATAGAGCGTTTTGCAAAGGAAGTATATGGGATTTAGGCATAAAGAGAAAAACTCCCCGGATTATCCGGGGAGTCTGCATTTACGTCAAATCTGTCTTTGTATTCTCACCTATGACC
>CAMWOF010000208.1 GCA_947175805.1 uncultured Clostridiaceae bacterium | reverse complement strand
GATTTGTAAAAAGCTAAAGAAGAACAAGTCCATGGAAGAGATTGCAGAGGATTTGGAGGAAGAGATATCTGCCATAGAACCGATTTGCCGGATGGCGGAGCAATTTGCACCGGAATATGACTGGCAGAGGGTGAAAGAGAGGGTACTAGAGCAGAGGGCAGTGTAGAAGAAGTGGAATCTATGCCCTATTTGCATGGTCGTTTAGAACTAGCCTCACGGAAGGTGAGAACCACCTTCACGGAGAGACTGAGTCAATCAGATTGTCCAAACCGTATACCTCACGCATCGAGATATCATGTTCGTCACCAATGAGCCTGTCGTATGCTTGGCAGTTCTTCTGAATCAAGAAAAAATTACGTTAGCAGCCACAGCAAGATGGCACTCAGGCATATTCCTACTAATGCGCCCAACAAAGGCTTTAAAACTGCCTGGTAAGGTCTTTTACCGATTTCACGCTGCTTTTGTATTTCGTCCAACTGCATCCCCTCGCTAAAGGCTACAATTTCCTTATAGGTATGCAGGTCATTGTTTTTCTTTGCTTTTTCGACCTTTATGCCGAAATACATCGTTATGGCATAGAGAACACCCCAGAAAACTGCACCGTAAATTTTAAAAAACATAATAAGCGGAACGAAAAGAAGTATGCTGGCAATAAACAGCGTGGTAAATATATTTGCCAGTCGATTAAATTTAGCAACCTCTGTTTTGTTAATTTCCTGTTTCATAGTTAATACATCTCCTTTGATTAGTTCGTCAAGAGATACATGAAACAAATTGCTAAGGAGCAGCAGGCTGTGAATATCAGGGTAGGTTTTTCCGTTTTCCCAATTGGAAACAGTCTGTCTGGTTACATAAATCCGTTCTGCCAGTTCGTCCTGGGATAACTGCAGCGCACCTCTGTATTTTTTAATCTGTGAACTGATGTCCATCTGCCTCATCTCGCTCATATGTTACCAGCACCCTCCCTGCTTAAATCATACTTTCTATGCCCCGTGCATATATGCTTCTGTGTATTCTCCTGCGGTAACCATATTGTAGGCTTTAGGGGCAATTGCGTCTATCAAATACATTTTACACACATGCCGGATGCTCTGTCAAAAGATTTTTACATCCTGTGTTTTACTGTATTTCCAAGGCTTGTATGCCGTATTTCAAAAAATATCCCGTAAAAAATTTTCCTGTCCCTTTCTATTTTAAAAAAGATGACAAAGACGCCTTTTTGTGGCATACTATAACATATTGCTATGCATTTGGAATATAGCCAGGTGATTTTTTAAAATCTAAAAAATATAATAAGTAAGGAGAAAAATATTATGATAAATATCGCGATTGACGGTCCTGCCGGAGCGGGAAAAAGTACCATTGCAAAAAGGGTGGCAAAGGAATTAAACTATATCTATGTGGACACGGGGGCCATGTACCGTGCCATCGCCTATTATCTGCTGGAGAATAAGGTGGATGTAGAGGATGAGCAGGCATTATCAAAGGCGTTGAAGAATGTGTCGGTGTCCATTCAATATGAGGAGGGGACACAGCAGGTATATCTGAATGGAGATAATGTGACAAAGTATCTGCGGACAGAGGCTGTGGGCAATATGGCATCCGTTTCCTCTGCCAAGACGGTGGTGCGGGCGGCGCTTTTGGAGCTGCAAAGGACGCTGGCGCAGGAGAACGATGTAGTTATGGACGGTAGGGATATCGGCACAAATGTACTGCCGGGTGCGCAGGTAAAGGTATATTTAACGGCGTCCTCTGCGGAGCGTGCGTCGAGAAGATACAAAGAATTAGTGGAAAAGGGTGAGACTGCTGACCTTGCACAGATTGAAAAGGATATTATTGAACGGGATAACCGGGATATGAGCAGGGAGATTGCCCCATTAAAGCAGGCGGAGGACGCGGTATATATTGACAGCTCGGACATGAGTATTGACGAGGTAGTGGAGGCGATTCAGGGATTACTGGGAAGTGTCAAGTGAAATATGAAAGTGATAATGGATCCGGTATATCACATGGGGGATACAGAATATGGAAGTAACAGTGGCAAAAACAGCAGGATTTTGTTTCGGCGTAAAACGGGCGGTGGATACGGTTTATGAACAAATCGGCACTGGTGAGGTTTACACCTACGGTCCGATTATCCATAATGAGGAGGTCATGAGGGACCTTGAGGAAAAAGGTGTTAAAATTCTTCAGGATTTAGACGCATTGGAGCAGATTACATCGGGTAAGATAGTCATCCGTTCTCATGGCGTGGCAAAAGCTGTCTACGACCGGGTGGAGGCCAAGGGGCTGGAATTGATTGACGCTACATGCCCTTTTGTGAAAAAGATTCATAAAATTGTTTGGGATGAGACGGAAAGAGGAAATGACGTAATTATTGTGGGAAATGCATCGCATCCGGAGGTACAGGGCATTATGGGATGGTGTCGGAAGCCGCCTTTTGTTATAGAAACAGCAAAAGCTGCGGAAGATTTCGACGAAGAAATTGCAGAAAATGCCTGTATTGTCGCACAGACTACATTTAATATGACAAAATTTAAAGATGTACTTGATATTTTCGGGAAAAAAGGGTATAATCTAACTGTTTATAATACCATATGTAACGCCACGCAGGAGAGGCAAACAGAAACGAGGCAGTTAGCTTCTGAAGTGGACGCTATGATTGTGATTGGTAGTATAAACAGTTCAAACACGCAGAAGCTATATGATATTAGCAAAACAGAATGTGAGAATACTTACTATATACAGACACTCGTTGATTTGGATTTGACAGCTTTTGAATCCGTTAGTAGGGTAGGTATTACTGCAGGGGCATCTACCCCGAATAATATAATTAAGGAGGTTCTTATAGCATGTCAGAGATGAGTTTTGAACAGTTATTAAATGAGGAGAAGCCGGTGAGCATCCATAATGGACAGATTGTAGAGGGTACGGTTATCTCCGTTAAGGAAGATGAAATTGTATTGAACATCGGATATAAGGCAGATGGTATTATTTCCAGGGCTGAATATTCCAATACCCCGAATATAAACCTTACAGAAGTGGTTCAGGTCGGGGATACCATGCAGGCAAAGGTAATTAAGGTAAATGATGGCGAAGGACAGGTTTCTTTGTCATATAAGAGAGTTGCCGTAGAGAGGGCAAACGAGAGATTAGAGAAGGCTTTCAATGAAGGTGAAGTATTGAAGGCAAAGGTGACACAGGTATTAGACGGCGGTTTGAGTGTTACCGTGGATGAGGGCAGAGTATTCATTCCTGCCAGCCTGGTATCGGATACCTATGAGAAGGATTTGAATAAGTATAAGGATCAGGAGATTGAGTTTGTCATTACAGAGTTCAATCCGCGCAAGAGAAGAGTCATCGGCAATAGAAAGCAGTTGATTGTAGCCCAGAAGGCTGAAGCGCAGAAGGCTTTGTTTGAGAGAATTAATGTTGGCGACACCGTGGAGGGCGTTGTCAAGAACGTGACGGATTTCGGTGCATTCATTGATTTAGGCGGCGCAGACGGACTGCTTCACATTTCCGAGATGTCATGGGGCAGAGTAGAGAATCCTAAGAAGGTATTTAATGTTGGCGAGACTGTCAAAGTATTTATCAAGGATATCCAGGGTACAAAGATTGCCCTGAGCTTAAAGTTTGAGGATCAGAATCCGTGGATGAATGCGGATGAGAAGTATGCGGTGGGACAAGTTGTAACCGGCAAAGTTGC
The DNA here is from genome assembly GCA_947175805.1 of uncultured Clostridiaceae bacterium. GTDB lineage: Bacteria > Bacillota > Clostridia > Lachnospirales > Lachnospiraceae > RGIG6919. Next base: position 1,345 of record CAMWOF010000208.1, on the reverse strand, counting down.
CCGCATGACCGATTTTGGCGCATTTATTGAGTTAGAGCCTGGCGTGGATGCTTTGTTGCACGTATCCCAGATTGCGAGGGAGCATGTGGATAAGCCGGCCGATATTTTAAAGGTTGGACAAGAGATTGAGGCTAAGGTTGTAGATTTTAGGTTAGAAGAAAAGAAAATCAGCTTGAGCATGAAGGCATTGCTTCCTGAGAATGAGGTTGTGGAGACTGAGGCAGAGGAGCCAGAGGCTGAATAGTCCTTTGATAAGCTGGCGATAAATATGAATTACGACACATGCAAAGGTGTATAAGAAAATAAAGAGTTGTCAGCAGATGGCGAAAGGTATCTGTTGCAGCTCTTTTTTTTGAAGGAGTGTGGAATGTAATATGGTATATGATTATGAGGCATTTAAAAGAGATGTGTATGCGTTGACAGATATTAATCTGGATTTGTATAAAGAAAAGCAGATGAAGCGCCGCATTGAGTCCCTAATTGGACGGCATGGGTATCGGGATTTTGAGAGCTTTATGCAAGGCTTAAGGAAGGATACTGACCTTCTTGACGCTTTTATCAATCATCTGACGATAAATGTGTCAGAATTTTATCGAAATCCCAGACAATGGGAGTTTTTTGAAAATGAAATCCTTCCATATTTAATGGAAAAATATGGGGACAGGCTTACAGTCTGGAGTGCTGCCTGTTCTACCGGAGACGAACCATATACCATTGCAATGATTATGGCGAAACACCTCCCTTTGACACATATAAAAATATATGCGACGGATATTGATGAGGCTGTTTTGAAAAAGGCGCAGTTAGGCATATACTCTGAACGGAGCCTGGCAGATTTGCCGAGGGATTTTTTTAATCAGCATTTTAAAAAAGTGAGCAATGGCAAATTTTATCAGATTAGTGATGAGATAAAGCATTGTGTTGAATTTAAAAAGCATAATCTTCTGGAGGACAAGTATCTCTCAGACTGTCATTTAGTAGTGTGTAGAAATGTGGTAATCTATTTTACAGATGAAGCGAAGGAGATGGTGTATAAGGGGTTTCACCGGGCTCTGGTGCGGGATGGCATTTTGTTTATCGGAAGCACGGAGCAGATTATAGATGCCAGGAGCCTGGGTTTTGCGCCATTTAAGTCTTTTTTCTATCAGTCTGTGCCGATTGGCTCCAGTGCAGAGGCAGAGATTTCCCATTTCGTTCATAGCGTGCCGGAGCAGAACAAGGAAGTTCTGTCAGCTCACAAGGTATCGGAACAGAACAAGGAAGTTTTGTCAGCTCACAAGGTATCGGAACAGAACAAAGAAGCCCGTCCCCTATTAAAGAGCACATCGGGTCAGAGAAGTGGAAC
>CAMWOF010000207.1 GCA_947175805.1 uncultured Clostridiaceae bacterium | reverse complement strand
GCAAAGGCGGGAGCACAGGTAATCCTGATTTCCGGCTATGACGGAGGCACCGGCGCGTCGCCGAGAAACTCGATTTACAATGCCGGGCTTCCGTGGGAGCTGGGCCTTGCGGAGACACACCAGACGCTGATTATGAACGAACTCAGGGATAAGGTCATTATTGAGACGGATGGCAAGCTGATGAGCGGGCGTGACGTGGCGGTGGCAGCCATGCTGGGTGCAGAGGAGTTCGGTTTTGCCACTGCGCCGCTTGTGACCATGGGCTGTGTTATGATGCGGGTTTGCAACCTGGATACTTGTCCGGTGGGCGTTGCGACCCAGAACCCGGAGCTTCGTAAGCGATTCAAGGGAAAACCGGAATATGTCGTTAATTTTATGCGCTTTATAGCGGAAGAATTGAGAGAGTATATGGCAAAGCTGGGTGTGCGTACGTTAGATGAGCTGGTAGGGCGGACGGATTTGCTGGTGGTAAAGGATGCCGCCGCAGAAAAGAATGTGGATTTGTCCAGAATCCTCAATAATCCTTTTGTAGATTCCGAACAGAATCAGATTACGTATGCCTCTAAGAACGTCTATGATTTCCAGTTGGAAAAGACTGTAGATGAGCGGATGCTGTTGACAAAGCTAAAAACCGCGCTGGAGAAGGGACAGAAAAAGAGCGTGGAAATCGATGTCACCAATACAGACCGTTCCGTGGGCACCATTTTTGGCGCAGAGATAACAAAGCGTTATTACAATACCTTGCCGGAGGATACCTTTACCGTAAAATGTAACGGTGCCGGCGGGCAGAGCTTTGGCGCATTTATTCCGAAGGGTCTGACGCTGGAGCTGGTTGGTGACAGCAATGATTACTTCGGTAAGGGCTTATCCGGCGGCAAGCTGGTGGTATATCCGCCGAAAGAGGTTGGCTTTAAGCAGGATGAAAATATAATCATCGGCAATGTGGCGCTCTACGGCGCTACCAGCGGCAAGGCGTTTATCAACGGCGTTGCCGGGGAGCGGTTTGCGGTAAGAAATTCCGGTGCGACGGCGGTAGTAGAGGGCGTGGGAGACCACGGCTGTGAGTATATGACCGGCGGGCGCGTTGTGGTGCTCGGACAGACAGGGAAAAATTTCGCGGCAGGCATGAGCGGCGGTATCGCCTATGTGCTGGACGGAGAAAATGATTTGTATATGAAGCTCAATAAGGAGATGGTAGAATTTGGTCCTGTATCAGATAAATATGACGTCATGGAGCTGAAGGAAATTATCAGTGAGCATGTGGCTTATACAAATTCAGAGCTGGGGAAGAAAATCCTGGATAATTTTGGCGAGTATCTTCCGAAGTTCAAGAAGATTATTCCGCATGATTATAAGCAGATGATGAATATGATTATCCAGATGGAAGAGAAGGGCCTTTCCAGTGAGCAGGCACAGATTGAGGCGTTTTATGCAATCAAAGGGGCAGTGTAAGGTGCAATATGAAGGTTATGTAATCGCCGGTTGCTGCAGGGTATCCGGCATATGGAAGGAAGTGTAAAAATGGGTAAACCAACTGGTTTTTTAGAATATGAAAGGGAAAATGCACCGGGGCTTAGCCCGAAGCAGAGAGTAAAAAACTTTAATGAGTTTCACACACCGCTTTCTGACGGGCAGAGGAAATGCCAGGCGGGACGCTGCATGGACTGCGGCGTACCCTTTTGTCAGTCCGGGCTGCTGATTGGCGGCATGGCATCCGGCTGTCCCCTGAATAATCTGATTCCTGAGTGGAATGATTTGATTTATAATGACAACCCGGAGCAGGCATATCACCGCCTGAAAAAAACGAACAATTTTCCGGAGTTTACCTCCAGGGTGTGTCCGGCACCGTGCGAAGCGGCGTGTACCTGTAACTTGAACGGGGAGCCGGTGACGGTCAAGGAAAATGAAAACTGGATTATAGAAAATGCTTACGAAAAGGGCTTAGCGGCGGCAAAGGCGCCTTCAGTCCGCACAGGCAAGCGGGTGGCTGTGATAGGTTCCGGCCCGGCGGGCTTAGCGGCGGCAGATCAGTTGAATAAGCGGGGGCACGCGGTTACCGTATTCGAGAGAAGCGACAGGATAGGCGGGCTGCTCATGTACGGTATTCCGAATATGAAGTTGGAAAAGCATATCATTGACCGCAAGGTGGATATTATGAAGGAGGAAGGCGTAACATTTGTCACGGAGGCGAATGTTGGTGCGCCAAAATCAAAGGGCGGATATCCGGCGGACAAGCTGCTTTCAGAATACGACAGCGTGATTCTAGCCTGCGGAGCTTCAAATCCGAGGGATATCAAGGTGCCGGGAAGGGATGCTGGCGGGATTCATTTCGCCGTGGATTTCCTAAAGGCAACCACAAAGAGCCTGCTGGATTCGGGCTTAAAGGATGGCGGATATATCAGTGCAAAAGATAAAAAGGTGCTCGTCATCGGCGGCGGGGATACCGGAAATGACTGCGTGGGTACCTCTGTCCGGCACGGTGCAGCGGTAGTTGTGCAGTTGGAGATGATGCCGAAACTGCCGGAGACGCGGGCAGAAAATAATCCGTGGCCGGAGTGGCCAAGAGTAGCCAAGACGGATTACGGGCAGGAGGAAGCCATTGCGGTTTATGGAGATGACCTTCGGATTTATGAGACAACGGTGAAGGAATTTGTGAAGGATAAGCAGGGAAATGTCACGAAGGCAATCTGTGTGATGCTGGACTGGAAAAAGGATGAAAAAACTGGTCGCATGGTTATGAGTGAAATACCGGACAGCGAGTATGAGATTGAGTGTGATCTGGTGTTGATTGCGGCAGGTTTCTTAGGTTCCCAGGAATATGTTTCCAAGGCGTTTGGCGTTTCTTTAAATGAGCGGACAAATGTAAAGACAGCTCCGGGCAGATATGCCACGGATGTGCCTAAGATATTTACCGCCGGCGACATGCACAGGGGGCAGTCCCTGGTGGTATGGGCGATTCGGGAGGGCAGAGAGGTTGCCAGAGAAGTAGATGAAGCTCTGATGGGCTATTCTAATTTGGCGTAGTCAGCCCGGATAACAGATGCTTTGCGAAAAATCTGAACATAAAATTGATATTACGTCTTGCAAAATAATTTACAGAGTGTATAATAAGTGTCGTAGCAGATGACAGCATATAGGGAAGCATACAGCTTATGACTGTCCGTACGCTCCCAGGGGCATACGGCAAGGGGCAGCGACAGTAAATATGATTAGGAGGGTTCTGTAATGACATACGAAGAGATTGTGGACAAGGTAAAAAAAAGATTGACAGATGTAAAGGACAAGGACTTAAGCGGCTTTTTGGCAATTCAGGTGAACATTACCGGTGAAGGTGAGGGTGCCTTCTATGTGGAGGTCAAGGACGGCAAGCTCTCTGTAGAGCCGTATGAGTATAATGACAGACAGGCAAAGGTAATTATGGATTCCAAAAATTTCTTAAAGCTTATGGATGGTAAGTTAGACCCGGTTTTCGCTTTTACCACAGGCAAGTTGAAAATTGAGGGCAGCGTAGAGAAGGTGTTGGAGTTCAGCAAGCTGTTATAGGCATAGCTGGCTTATTTCTGAAAAAAAGACTGCCGTTTGGCGGAGGTTCCGCGAAACGGCAGTCTTTTTGTGTGAAAAAATATAAAATTTTATTTGGCAGTCTCCTTTGGAAAGCTCTTAAAGTATTTCTTATATGTAAAAATAAATAATACTGCGGCCAATGCGGTTGCCAGATAGTCGGTGATGGGTTGGGCGGCGGCAAGGCTCTCAGGCGTGTTAAGAACGGCATTTAAGGTCAGCACAATCGGAAGATATAGTAGCCCCTGGCGGCTGATGGAAAGAATCAAGGAAGGCAGTGCTGCACCGGTGGACTGGATGGCATTAATCAACACGAAAAGCTGTCCTAAGATGGGACCGGAATAGATATAGATTCTGGCAAAGGCAATGCCGTAGCTGTACGCGTCTGCATCCTCTAAAAATGCATTGACAAGCGGGCCGGCGCCGCAGTAGCAGATGGCAGTCATAACGATGCTGAGCCCCAATGCAAAGAGCATGGAGAACTTCAGTACTGCGATATACCGTTCCCGGTTCCTTGCTCCGTAGCAATAACCTAATAGCGGCTGGATGCCGGTGCCCACACCAATTAACAGCATCACCGCAATCATATTGATTTTCATGGCAACGCCGAGGCCGGCAACCGCCATATCTCCGTGCTTCATCATCATATTGTTAATGACGATATTAGATACGCTCATGAGAACGCTGTTTAGGGAGGCGGGAATACCGATGGCAAACACGCCGAGGGCAATCCGTTCCCGTGCTTTATAATCCTGTGGCCTGATTGACAGGGAAGAGTTTTTGGACAACAAATGTATGATGTAAAAAGCACTGGCAAATACATTTCCCAGCACGGTGGCGATGGCAGCTCCCGCCACATTCCAGCCAAAGCCCAGTATCATAACCGGGTCTAGTACGATATTTAACAGGTTGCCAATAATCATGCCTGCCATGGCTTTGTTTGCATGTCCTTCGGCACGGATAATATTGCTGAAGCTGTTGCTCACAATCAAAAAAGGAATTCCCCCTGCGACAATGGTCAGATACTGCACGGTGTATTCCAGAGTATCATCGCTGGCGCCGATTAAGCGGCAGACCGGTTCAGCAAAAATCCATATTAGTATCATGGAAATGATGCCAATCGAAAGGCCTGTCCAGAAGCAGAAGGCAGAGGCGTTTTTTGCCCGTTCGCCCTTGCCCTCTCCTAACATCCGGGAAATCAGGGAGGTGCCGCCGATGCCGAACAGCATGCCCACTGCCATAAAAAGCAGAAACGCCGGGGTTGCAATGGATACTGCGGCCACCATCAGGGCATTTTTTGTCTGTCCGATAAAAAAGGTGTCCGCCAAATTGTATGCCAGTACCATAAGCATACTGATAATAGAAGGTATAATGTTGCTCAGCACCGCCTTGGGCACGGGTGCATTTCTAAAAATTTCTGTTGTTTTATCTTTCATTTGTATTCTCCTGGCCTATTTTATTTTGCATTACTTCGTATGTTTGTCAGACGCATGCCGTATGCGCATACAC
>CAMWOF010000206.1 GCA_947175805.1 uncultured Clostridiaceae bacterium | reverse complement strand
GTTATCTACAAATCGTCAAAAATATACTATATCCTTTTAAGAATCATATGTACTGAGTATTTTCTGAATATTCTCATCCGTTAATTTATTGTTATTTGTAATTTTAACGCACTCTTTTGTGGCATCTATAAAAAGCGTCTTATTCTCTGTTTTTGCTTTTCTAAGTACCATAATGCAAGTCGCAATAGAAGTACCAAAGAACAGATTACTTGGCAACTGAATAACCGTATCGACAAAGTTATTATCTATCAAATACTTACGTATCTTCTTTTCTGCACCGCCACGATACATAATACCGGGAAAACATACAATAGCTGCTGTTCCATTTGTAGCAAGCCATGCGAGAGAATGCATAATAAATGCCAAATCGGCTTTTGATTTTGGTGCAAGCACTCCTGCCGGTGAAAATCTTGGATCATTAATCAAAATTGGATTATCATCCCCCTCCCACTTAATGCTATAAGGAGGATTGCTGACAATAGCTTCAAATGGTTCATCGTCCCAATGTTGCGGAGACACAAGTGTGTCCTCATGTGCTATGTCAAACTTATCATAGTCAATATCATGCAAAAACATGTTGATTCGACAAAGGTTATATGTTGTGAGATTTATCTCCTGACCATAAAATCCCTGACGGACTTTATCCTTACCCAAGATTTTGGCGGCTTTTAAAAGAAGAGAACCAGAACCGCAAGCCGGATCATAGACCTTGTTTACTTCTGTCTTACCACTGACTGCAATTCTCGTAAGCAGATCAGATACCTCCTGCGGAGTAAAGAACTCACCTCCGGATTTGCCAGCATTAGACGCATACATACTCATTAAATATTCATAGGCATCTCCAAAGGCATCTATTGTATTTTCCTTGTAATCTCCCAGCTTCATTTCTCCGATTCCATCAAGGAGCTTTACTAACTTTTCATTTCTTTTCGCAACTGTTCCGCCCAGCTTGTTACTGTTTACATCTATATCATCAAACAGACCTGCAAAGTCATCTTCACTTTCACTACCCTTTGCAGAGTCTTCAATATTCCGAAATGCTTTTTCCAAAGTCATGTTTAAGTTTTCATTTTCTTTCGCTTTCTTTCTGACATTCCCGAAAAGTTCAGACGGAAGGATAAAGAACCCTTTTGTCCTAACAAGGTCAGCTCTGGCTTCCTCTGCATCCTCATCAGAAAGGAGTGTATAGTCAAAATCTGTATTTCCCGCTTTCACTTCTCCATCATTGATATAGCTTGTCAGATTTTCAGAAATATACCGATAGAACATAATTCCAAGTACATAAGACTTGAAATCCCAACCATCAACACTTCCTCTCAAATCATCAGCGATAGACCAAATTGCTCTATGTAATTCATCTCTTTCCTGTTCTTTTTTTGCATCAAACATTTTATACTCCTCAGTACTTTTATCATTTTTTCTTAATTTATGTAATTCTACTTTATTTTCAAATCAGAAATTATTAGTTCTTATTTTAACATAAAAAGAAAATTCAAGAAAGGTAAATCTGAACCGCTGTATATAGAATGGAAATATAGCTTTTTGCTATTTTGATATAGCTGGTCTATACTCTCACCATGCCCACAAGTTAAGTGGACGTCCTATAATCCCTATAAAACTGCAGTTTTACAAGGGTTATTTTCATATATGTGAAATGTGTTTTCGTTTTACCAATAATAGGTTTTAATGCCTAATTTTATGCTTGTGTAGAGGCGGCAGAGTAATGTAATACTTTAAACTCAACGCAAAATAAAATTATATGTTTTCTGTTCTTTTGGAATATTGACTAATATATAATAACAGATTATTATTAATTTTCAGGACTGAATGTTTCAAATAATCGGGTTATTATAACAAAGATTGGAGGCAATTAAGATGGCTATAGATTTTTCTAAATTGGTATCTTCAGCAGATCGGGCATCTATTGAACCGCGTGATATTTTTATGGCCCTTCCAAATAAGGATAAAAACTATGGTTATCCTCGTGATGTACAGACAGAAGTTTGGAAGCAGTGGTTTGATAGACGCAATGAAAAGAACCTTATTATTAAAATGAATACTGGCAGTGGTAAAACTACCGTGGGACTGACTATTCTACAGAGTTGCTTAAATGAAAGTAAGGGTCCAGCAGTATATGTTGTGCCAGATAATTACTTAGTTTCTCAGGTTTGTTCAGAAGCTAAGAAACTTGGTATACAGGTTGCATATGATCAATACGATGCATCCGGAATTTGTGTTAAAAAAGGGGAAGAAGATTTTTTCTTCACGACTGGAAAAGCAATTCTTATTACGAATATTCATAAACTTGTAAATGGGAGAAGTGTTTTTGGTTTACGACCAAATGGTGGTAATGTACAAATTGGTAGCATTATTATTGATGATGTCCATGCCTGCATGAATGTCATCGAACAACAATATACCATACGAATCGATTCCAGCTGTACTGTTTATTCTCAAATTGTTGAGATTTTTAGCCAATACCAAGAGCTAAAAAATAGCCAAACATTCTACAATATTACAGTAAACCATGATTCAAGCAGTAATGAACTGATTCCCTTTTGGATTTGGCAAAAAAATTGCGAAGATATTCGTCGATTTTTATTGGCTGCTGCGTCTTCTGATGACCGCATTAAAAATATTGGACTATTTAACCTACCATTATTGACTGATAGCTGGCTGACCTGTAATTGTGTCCTTACCGCATATAGCATCGAAATCACTCCTAAAAGCATACCAATCTCAAAAATTGCAAGTTTTGAACAAGCCGAGAGGCGAATATTCATGAGTGCCACATTGTCGGATGATAGTGTGTTTGTTTCAACAATGGGGCTCAAAGAGAATGATATCTCAAATATTATCACACCAGAAAAAGCAAATGATATAGGAGAGAGACTTATTCTTTTTCCAAAACACTTAAACACTTCTCTGGATGATGCTAGTGTTAAAAATGAGCTTGCGAAAATTGCTTTACAATACAATGTTGTGATAATTGTTCCATCATTTGAACAGTCATTATTTTGGACAGATTTAGAGGGACAAGTTCCCATCCAAACACTTTCATCTCGTGATAACAATATTGAGAGTGGAATACAATCGCTTAAGCAAGGTTTATTCAAGGGGATAACTATTTTAATCAATAAGTATGATGGTGTTGACCTGCCAGAAGACGCTTGTCGTTTTCTGGTTATTGATGGGCTACCAACCATGCGAAGTGAATATGATATTGCAGTTCACAATATAAACCCAAATGACAGGCGTATTTGTCGTGAGCTTATTCAGAAGATTGAGCAGGGAATGGGACGTGGGGTACGATCAAATAATGATTATTGCGTGGTTGTGTTGATGGGTAGCAAATTAGCTAATGTTTTAGTAAACCAAGCTGGCGATAAGTTTTTTAGCAGAGCTACCTTCGAGCAATACAGTATATCCAAACAATTATGGGGGCAGCTGATGGATTCCAATGACGCCCCTACTATTAAAGAGGTGTTTGGGCTTGCGGATTATGTTCTCAAACGAAATCCAGACTGGGTATCCACCAGTAAAGGCGCATTATCTTCTGTAAAATATGATAAATCTGCCAATATTGATTGTACTGTAGTTGCCACTCGTGAGGCTTTTGAAAGAGCATATATTGAACAATATGATGAAGCATTTAATATTCTTGAGAAAGAGAAAAATCAAAATGCAACACTTGATGATAAAGCCAAAGGATTTCTCATGCAACAGATGGCTGAATACAAAAATTTCACCAACCCAGTTCAAGCACAAGAACTTCTTTTGGCTGGCCGAAAATTAAACCCGTCCATATTAAAGCCTCTTAATGGAGTTCAAGATAGTAAATTAAGCAATTTTTCTGATAAACAAGGTTCAAATGTTGTTAAGTTTATAAGTGACCATTTTAACGATTTAAATAGCTATATGATATATGTCGACTCAGTGTTAGATGATTTAATTTTTATAGAAAACTCTGCTAATTCTTTTGAGGACGCTATAAAAAATGTCGCTTCTATAATTGGTGTGCATTCGTCTCGTCCTGAAAAAGAAGGACTTCCTGGAAGTCCTGACAACTTATGGGCTATTGGCGATTTGAAATATCTTGTCATTGAATGTAAAAATGGAGTAAAGCCTGACATAGCGACAATTTCTAAATCTGATTGTTCACAGCTACTAAGCTCGATACGATGGTTTGAAAATTTGTATGCGGGGAATGATTATAGCTGTTATCCTATAATCATACATCGAGCAACTAAGTTTGATGCCGCCGCATCTCCCGATCCTCGTATGCGAATCATGACAGAAGAGTTGCTGGAAGAATTTAAGGCTACCGTTAAATCTTTTGCTAAAAGTATAGCAAGTGATAAAAACATAGCAAAAGATGCTGATGAGATACAAAAGTTACTCATTCATTATAAGTTAAATGGTGAAGCCATTGTAGATGCCTACACGATTTAGGCAAAATAAGATTGACCTGTGATGCATAATAAATTTCATAAAAAACAGGCATGGTTTTAGACTCCTTTAGTAAGATTCTATGTGGTAATTTGATTCTACCAAATGGCTATGGACTATGTCTATTTCTATAAAATTAATTTGGGAAACGTATTATACGTCAAGGGTGCGGACATAAAGTTGGACACTAATAGGACTCCGAAAGGAGAATCATGGTGTGAAAGAAACCAAAGGCAGTTCATATATAATACATGACACCTTAGCAAGAGGGATGCTGTCTAGGAGCGCATCGCTCAAGTTGAGCCTATCCAACTGCTAGTTCGAGGAAAGTATGAAAATACCTGCCAAGAGGAAGGTAGAAACTGCAGAAGCTGCTAGCGTCAGAATAAGTGTTTTGAACCATTTGGACAACATGTGAAGCAGTATCCTGATATGAAGCCCTTTTCGGTCTCTAGTATAGCATTGTAGTAACTTTCGAGTAATATACATCTGTCTTTTGCATTTGTACCGCATTGTCGTAGTCAAAGTGTTGTCACCTTGTCCTGATGAAAAATTTAGGCACTTATTACTTCGAAATTAATGCAATGCTGTACTGGTTAGTTAATATAATATGGTCAACGACAAATATTGACAAATTTCACAATTGCTTGATAAAATAT
>CAMWOF010000205.1 GCA_947175805.1 uncultured Clostridiaceae bacterium | reverse complement strand
ATGTATACTAATAACAAGGAAAGGGGGTGAGGTTATGGTTAATAAAATGCTTAATGATATTCATTCTTGTATTTTTGATACTGAATATGAGAGCGAAAAAACAGCAGGTCAGGAGGCGTTTTACATAGTAGCAAAAGAAAGTATCTGTGAAAATAAACAGGTATTAGGAATTGGATTTTTAAAGAGTCCAAACAGTAAGGTTCATTATGGAATGAGAGCAGAGTATGCTGATGATTTTTCGGCTGGCAATCCCATTATAAAAGTCATTGTACAGACAGGAGGTGGAGAGACGGAGGAATATAACATTAATATTGATAAGATAGATACTAAAAATGCAACAGAAATTGAAATGTTTGCCTTGTGTAGTTATGCAGATGCAAATGGAATGGGAACTGGAGGAACCTTTGGTAGCTGGCAGACATTAAATTACTATCGTGATAATGCAAATCATAATGGATATTTTGAGATGTCAAACACAATCAATCGATTTAAAACTTTGAAACAGGACTGGATGGTAATGGTTAGTTCCATGATGAAAGACTATTTAAACAGTGGACTGTATAGGCAGGTTTTAGATGGAAATAAATTGCTGGATATTTTTGAAGGATATGTAGGTAAAAATTAATCAGTGAGCTTTTTATTTTACATTTAATTAAAAATAAAGAACAAAGATTAGGAGGAGAAACCATTATGAACGAAGTTCATAATTATGCATGGTTTCGACGAGAGGCCGCCGAGCGAAGCGAGGGGGCAATACAATACAGGAGGGAAATTTTATGGGTGTTACAGGAGTTGGAAGCCAATACACTTATATGTACAGTGCGGCGACAAATAAGTTGTCAACAAAAGATGGAAGTGCAGATAAATTTTGCGATTTCTTTAATGGCGACTTAGCGGAAAGTGATTATGGCGAGTTGAATGGATACGATATGAAAATGAAAAAGGATATTGAGTCCATGATTATGCTGTTTAACTCCGGTGTACAAGGGGCACATGTGTTTAATCCGGATGAAGGTTTGTATGAAATATCTACGGAGATTGTGCAAGGTGATACAGCTAAATATACAGTAAACGGAAAACATGCATTTACCGGTTGTGTCGGGATGCAATATACAAAATCCGAAATAAAGGCTTTTACCGACTTGCAGCAGTCATACAAGACAACGAATCTCCAAAGGTACAACGCAGCGGATAACAGTATAAATATTGCAATAGGGGATGTATATAACATTGGAAAAGGCAGGAAAATCGTTGTTGAAAATAACTGGATGCATGGAATTGGATTTTCAAATGATAATGGGGAAATCAATGAATTTAATAAGTATCTGGATGGTCTCAATGCATTGATGCGTGTTGCAGATGGGCTTGCACCTAGTTCTATTATTACAGAGGATGCCACCTCATATATTCTGGATTTTCTCCATGAGCAGGGTGTAGATACCAATAAAGAATTTGTAATTAATGGGACGAAAATGCATGTTGTCAATGGAAGAATCAGAGAGGTTGGAAACAAAACGGGAGTGCCAAATAGTATTTATAAGCAGGCTCTTGCAAGATATGAGCAATGGTTATACGAATCATTAGCTGATAGAAATAATTACTGGAATCCTGATACGGGAAAATACGAAAAATAGATGTAATTGCTTGGACCCATATGGGAGAGCAAATTGACTCCGAATGACAGAGGAGTCAAGATAATTGTTACTGAACTAGTGTATGAATAGCATATTGCAGCCGACGGCTTCGATATGCTATTTGGGTAATACACAAGAGAAATTCGAGATATAATAATTTGGTTTAATAGGAGGAGTTAAATGAGTTTTAGTATAAATGAATCACAAAGTGCATTTGTAAATCCGCACACATGTCAGCTCACATCTAATCTTCAGAATACAAGAGTGGAAGAGCAGGATTGGGAGACGGTGAAAGCTGGATTTTCTAAGCTGCGTCCGGTAGATGAAAGGAGAGGATTAAGGCTTTCGGGCCGTACATACATTGACCAAACAAATAACTCTGCACAAATGGCAGATGCCCGCCTTGCTTATGAGATACAGAAAGCCAATAATCGGACATACGAGTTTGCAGATGAAAAGACAAAAAAGATAGTCCGTTATCGGTCAGAATACTATTTGTCTACGGCACCTGATAGTGTAAAAGTCGCATGGCAGGAAGCGATGGGAGAAACAAATATCAATCCCTTTGTTGTACCTTATGGAAATACAATTGCGCAGCTCGCAATGGAACAGGATTTTGCCACAGGTGGGAATAACCAACTATTTGGTGATACGGTTTCAGACAGCATTCATGCAGTGAAAAGCATATTGGAAAGGATTGATAATCCGTTGGGTGAAGTGCCGGAAGAGGACGAGGAGGAATATCAGATAGTGTCACAGAGGGAGCGGGAATTTTATATGGCTTTTCTTTCAAAACTGAAAGAATTGGAAGCAAATTAAGGTTTAGGCGCTGGTAGAGGAAATAAGACAATTGGGAGGATGATTACATGAATGTCACAGGGATAGGAAGTCATAATACATATTATTATAATGTGGATACCAAGAGGCTGCAGTCTTCAGAAACTGGTGAGGAAAATGAGTTCTGCAGATGGTTTAATGGGGATTTGTCAAGTGAACAGCTATCGGATTCTATCAATGGTTATGATTCGCATATAAAAAATAATTTGGAGAATATGTTTTATATGTATAATGATGAGTTGAAGGCAGATGTTTTCCGACCTTCAAAAAACGGTAACCTGTGTGAAATATCGGTTGATGTTCTTGATGCGGAGCGTGTAGACTGTGCAATTAACGGACAGACAATATTTCATGCAAAGCAGGTGGTGGATTACAATCAGGAAGAAATACATACGATGAAATATGCGGGACCTTATAAGACACATACTGCTAAGGCGTATAATCGAGCGGATAACAGCATTAATATTGCAGTGGGTGACCGTTACGAATTGCAAAATGGTTATCAGATTGCGGTTCGGGATGATTGGATTGAGGTCATTGGTTATAGCAGGGGTGAGACTGCATATGACCCTGAGCTGGAGAGTCTGATTGGAGGGTTGAATGATTTAATCCGTTTTGCTGACCAGCAGTGGACATCGGGGAGCATTTCCGATGAAAGTATGCCAATATTACTCAGCTTTTTAAGGCGCTTAGGGGTAGACACAAGCAGAGAGTTTATTATTAATGACACAAAATGTGAACTTGTAAACGGTAGGATATCGGAGGTTGGAAATGCATATGGCGCACCAAGCAGCATATATCAGAAAGCAATTGCCAGATACGAAGAATGGCTTTATCAGCCGGTGAATAAAAAACATTTTGAATTATAGATAAATACATGAGAGATGTGGACATCATGGAAGCAACAGGCATTTTTTAGAAAAATAAATATGCCCGGACTTATTGTAAGGGGGCATAGGCGGTTCTGAATGACAGAAGAACCGCAGAAAGGAGATTTTAGCATGAACATTGGAGCTATTGGAACATCAAAAAACTATTCTGGGTATCATAATAACAAAGCTGTCCCAAAGGCGGGAACCAAAAGTTTTGAGAACACTGTAGCAAATACTAACAAAAACATAGTGATACATGGCATTATGGGTGAAAAGACCGAAGCGGGAGATACTGTTGTAGGCGCATGGGGAAATGCGATAACAGGCACATCAACAACAGTATATAAACCGCAAGATTTTGATGAAAATAATCCTGTTTATTATATGAAGATTTGGGATAAGGACGGGAATGTGACGGAGAGAACAGTCAATCTCAATGAAATTGATCCAAAAAATTGTAATTCTTTTGATATGTATGCTTATTGCTGTTATGCCAGTGATAGCGGGAAAAATTCGTCTGCCATGACAAATTTCATGCGTTCTCATGCATACTATCAAGGAGAGCGGGGCGGCGGTTCTGATTATGAAAATTTAGATTGGTTAGCAGTGCTAAAAAATATTATGAGTATGCAGTATCAGTTGGGTAATATGAAAGGATACATGGATTATAAAGATTTCTTTGATTTTTTAAGTGGAAAATAGAAAAATGCTTATTGAAAGAGAAGTATCTTTATGCTAGAATAATCGAAGATGGGAATGAAGTTCTCCCTTGGGAAACCTAAACCGCATTTTATGCTGATGACTTCTGCGAAAACTACGCAGAAATCATCAGCTTTTTGGTTTCTGCAATTAATTTAGGAGGAATTTTTATGTTGACAAGTATTGCAATCATTTTATTGTTAGGGCTGCTCGCAGGGAGCATTTTTTCAAAAATGAGGCTGCCAAGTTTGTTAGGCATGATGATTGTAGGAATTATTTTAAGTCCCCATGCTTTCAATCTCATTGATGAATCCATTTTAAATATTTCAGCAGATTTGCGGCAGATTGCTTTGGTGATTATTTTGACAAGGGCAGGATTATCTTTAGATGTTGGGGAATTGAAAAAGGCTGGCAGACCGGCAATCCTGATGTGCTTTGTTCCTGCGTGTGTAGAAATGATAGGAACAATTATTTTAGCACCGATACTATTAGGGGTAACCATATTGGAAGCTGCGATAATTGGAAGTGTAATTGCGGCGGTATCTCCTGCTGTTATAGTCCCAAGAATGATTCATTTGATTGATGAGGGTTATGGTAAAGAACACAGTATTCCACAGCTGATATTGGCAGGTGCATCGGTGGACGATGTTTTTGTCATTGTTGTATTTACTGCGTTAAGTTCTTTGGCATCAACAGGTACTATATCTGTTATCAGCTTTTTACAGATACCCGTTTCCATTTTGACGGGAATTGGCATAGGGGCGGTTATGGGGAGTCTGTTGACAATATTTTTTAAAAAACGTCATATGAGAGATTCTGTTAAAATGTTGATAATACTTAGTGTTTCGTTTCTGCTTCTTGAATTGCAGAGCCGCTTAGAAGGGATAATACCCATTTCCGGCCTTTTGGCTATTATGAGTTTGGGTATGGTAATGAAGCAGAAATATTCCGTATTAGCAGGGCGTTTGTCGGGTAAATATAATAAATTATGGGTAGCCGCGGAAGTATTTTTGTTTGTGCTTGTGGGAGCGACTGTGGATTTAAAATATGCTGTGACAGCAGGCGCA
>CAMWOF010000204.1 GCA_947175805.1 uncultured Clostridiaceae bacterium | reverse complement strand
ATTTTATTTTCATATTGTTTCGTCACCCGGTCAACTGTTAATCCCATACTAAATCCTCCCTCTGTTTTGTAATGATAAAAAAGGTTTGTTTCATCTCCCTGCCCAATAAAACAGCCAACAAAATACATACAAATAGCCATATGGTGTTATACTCCGCCAGATATATATCTTGATACGCATAATACACATAGCATTGCAGTGCAGAAACCCCGGCTGACAACACCAGACACATATAATTTCCAGTTATGCCGGAATATCTTCTAAAAACTGCCAGACCACCTGCCGCTGTCATGAAATATGGAACCAGCAGATAAATAAACTCCATGACTACATTCTCATTTCTTAAGAAGGCAAACATAAAAAGACATAACAGGTTCCCTATGCCTAACAAAAGCATCCGCATCATTATAATACTTTTCAGAGAAAATAAAGTTGTACTTTCCAGCTCCGTCATTCCAAATCGAAAGGAACGCATACTCTCCGTAACGGAAAGCACCACCAAAAAAGGAACCATCGCATACAGCGTTCCCAAGACAGAAAAACTCACATATCTGCCGGCAGCAAGCATAATTCCAAACAAAAGCGTGGAACAAAGTATATTCCACTTGGAAATGTAATGCAGCTGATGCAAAATCATTTTCCCGATAGAAATCCTTGGTCTCGTCCATCTTGCCGCAAACTCCCGCTTTCTCCTTGGTTCAGGCGCCCTATAGTATTCCCTAAGCATCTTTTTTGTTCTCCAGTTCATCCGAAAGCCTCCCTTCTAATTTCTTTGTAATCTTCGATAACCTGCGGTACAGTGCAAATCTGGATTCGTGATACATCTCACATAACACTGCGAAGGAAAGCCCATTGACATAGCGAAGCAATAACAGCTCCTGCTCCTCTTTGGTAAGCATCTGCATTGCTTCTTCCAATGCCAGATTGGTTACCACCTGATTCTCAAAATCACTATCCACCGGCTCTTCAATAAGTGGCATCATCTCCCGCTCCCGAAAAGCATCTACACACAGGTTTCTCGCAATCGTGTACAGGTACGCCAGCGGCCGTCCGGTATCCCTATAACTGCTTCGGAAAAAACGAAGAAAAGTCTCCTGGGTAATATCCTCTGCCATTTGCACATGTTTTGTGCGAAAATAGCAGTATCGGTATATTTTTTCGTATTCTTTTTCAATGTCCAAATGCACCCTGAAAACCTCCCTTCATATTGTTTAACGGATGAATGAAAAAAATGTGCGGCACAAAAAAACTGACCAATGTATCTGTCGTACATGGTCAGTTTCAAAACACACTTTATTCTACTGGTTCTTATACCACTCCTCTTCGCTAATCTTCCATATTTTCTTCTCTTTTATATCAAAACGGCAATAAGCCCGCACCTTGTCATTGCCCGGCTCCGTATAATAAATCAGATAAATATATTCATCATTAATGGTTCCCAGCTCTACCTCCGACTTCCCGGAAATGGAGAGCTCCACATCCATAACAGGCTCTCCTGTCTTGTTGTTTTTAATCAGGTAAATTTTGGTCTTAAGCACATTTAAATACCTGTCATTGATTAAACCATACAGACTGCCGTCCTTGCTGTAGCCATAGGCTTCCGCCTTTAATGTTTTTACCTGCTTTCCGGTTTTTATGTTAAAGGCTTTGGCTTTTTGTGCCCATGAAGTATTATAAAGGTATCCGCCCTCACAATAGATGACAGGATCCTTTGCATAAGAGGTATCAAGTGCCTTACACCTGGTTTTCTTTGCGTTCTTGATGGACACCTTATATCCATTGATATTTCCCTTTAACCCTTTCTTTTCCGGGGCCCGGCAATATATACTGTCCTTATATACGGCTAAGATACCGGAGCCTGAAAATTTTTCGGACTTATCCGGATGATAATTCGGATTTGCAAAGGAAGCCAGCTTTTTCTTGCCTTTGCCGTTTACCCCGATTCGGTAATAAGTAATCTTCCCGCTCTTAACGTCCTGCTCACCAAAAATCACATACTTGCCATTGCAGTAAATATCCAGATACTCATAGCGCATGAGCTTACGCTTCTTGCCGTTTATTTTCTTCGTGCATATCCCATCAGATTCATAAACTACCTTTCCGGTTCCCGTCTTTGTCTTTGCCCGCAAAATTGAAAAATGTGCACTCTTATAATCCTGTGCGTCATATCCCTGGCCCGTCTCAAACTGATAGGTTACTGCAATCCAATAGTAGTAGCCGTCTGCCTTGACACGCTCCTCCATCTGATATTGCTGCGACGCATCATAAATCTTCACATACTCTGATGTTTTGGCGGCATTTACCGGAATACCGGAAGCTACTGTCCCAAATAAAATGAGCAGTGCCAAGAAAATAGAAACCCTCTTTTTTGTTAATGCTTTCATAAATTTTTACCTCCTTTATATGTTGGCCGTTCAAACGCCTGCTGCCGCTCAGAAAATTCCTGCATATTCACTTCTGCCACCCGTTTAATCTCCTCCGCTAAGTCCTTAGAGGAAATCCGCCTGCCTCCCTGCCCCATCACAATCAACTGCTCCAACGCATCTGAGGTGGCAACTGTAATATCATATTTTTTGCTGTTCTCATGTGTGGTTTTCTCAATAAACATATCTGCGGTTTCCGCCTCTTTTGTGTACACCACATGAATGTTATGGTACTTTTCTACGGAACCGGGATTCCCCTTCACCTTGTAGGCGTCAAAAACCAATATTACAATACTGCCGCAAAAGCCCTGATAGTTAGATAAAATGTCCTTAAGCTCCTGTCTGGCCGCACCCAAATCCGTCTCCGCCAGCTTTGCAAGGGCAGGCCATGCAAAAATGACGTTGTAGCCGTCCACCAACAGGCACTGGGGAAGCTTCGGCTTTGGCCGCTGTTTTTGTTCTTCCTTCCTGCCGCCGGCGCTGCCTGCAGCCCCCGGCATGCGCTCATACCCCAGCGCCCTTGAGGTGTTCTTAAATTTCTTCTGTCCTCTGTCCTCGCCGGACTGGAAAGTGCGGTTAAAAATGGCCTCCAGCTCCTTATCCTCCTCTGCGGAACCGGACATACCCCGGTATTCATCTCCCGCCAAGTCCGTCTGTCTGCGGCCTGCTCTGCCAGCATAGCCTGCTCCGGCTCCCGGTTCCTTCTGCAAAGCCTCCTCACTTACACAGCCCTTCGCTGCATCCAGCGCCTCCACATAGCCACTGTCCATATGCACCATTTGGGGCACTTCATTCCAAGGCACCAGATAGCCTGCACCGTGAGCGCAAAAAACGGAACAGGTAGGATTTTTTAAGTCCTGCTCACTATCGTAACCCACTTCTTCTATCACTGCCTCTGCATTATGACATGGCATATAGCCTCCGGCAGATAGAAAACACTTCCCTGCACCACCCGTGTACGCAGACAGCTCCGCCTGATAATTGCCCATGGCCGCCACCGGTGCAGTGCCCGTAAGCTCTGCCTCATCCCCTGTAATATTGGGCGCATCCATATGCCCGCACATTCTCTCGATATCCGACATGGCGCGCCCCACATGGTTTGCCGGAAGCCGCAGGGTAAACCGGTATATCGGCTCTAGAAGCACACTCTCCGCAGATTTTAAGCCCTGCCGCACCGCCCGGTAAGTCGCCTGCCTAAAATCCCCACCCTCGGTATGCTTGTTATGGGCACGTCCGGTAAGCAGGGTAATGCGCATATCCGTAATCGGCGAACCGGTGAGTACACCCAAATGCTCCCGCTCCGCCAAATGAGTCAGCACAAGACGCTGCCAGTTTCTGTCCAACACATCCTCCGGGCAGTCTGTGCCAAATTCCAGACCGCTTCCCGGGGGCAGCGGCTCTAACAGCAGTTGTACTTCCGCATAGTGCCGGAGAGGCTCATAATGCCCCATACCCTTCACCGGCGCAGCAATGGTTTCCCTGTACATAATACTGCCCTCATCAAAATCCACCTCCACGCCGAAGCGGTCTCTGATGATTCTTTTCAGCACCTCTATCTGCACCAATCCCATCAGGCGCATATAAATCTCCGAGGAATCCTCCCGCCATGTAACATGGAGCGAGGAATCCTCCTCCGAAAGTGTTTTGAGCCAGCCGTACAGTACCATGCTGTCCACCTCCGCAGGCGGTACTACCCGATAACGAAGCACCGGCTCTAGCATGCCATGGGGAATGTCTGGCTCCGCACCCAGCCCCATGCCTGCCCTTGCCCGCTCCAGGCCCGTCACCGCACAAATCATACCCGCCTGCACCTCATCTGCAGTCTCATAACGCTCCCCGGAATATATGCGCAGCTCATTCACCTTCTCCGCTTCGCCCTCTGTTTCGATGACCGACTTTACCCGAAGGCTGCCGCCGGTCAATTTCATATGAACCAGCTTATTTCCCCTGGCATCCCTGCTTATCTTGTAAACTCTTGCCCCAAAGCTGTCAGAATAAACAGGTGCTTTCGTGTAGGCAAGTATGCCGTCCAAAAGCGCCTCTATACCCTCAAGCCGGAGCGCAGAACCGAAGAAGCAGGGAAACAGCCTCCTAAAGCGGATTTCCTCCGCAATCTGTTCATCCGTCAGCTTATCCTGCCCTAAAAAATGCTCGAGCGCCTCCTCTGATGCCATGGCACAGGCCTCGTAAAACTCAGGGGTATCCCTCCTTGTAAAATCCACAAAAACATTGTGCATCTGCGTGTTTAATTCCGACAGCAGCTCCTGTTTATCCACTCCCTGCATATCCATTTTGTTCACGAAAATAAATGTTGGTATCTGATACGTTTTCAGCAAATCCCATAGGGTTTTTGTGTGGCTCTGTATCCCCTCGCTGCCGCTGATAATCAACACTGCATAGTCAAGCACCTGCAGCGTCCGCTCTGTCTCCGTCGAAAAATCCACATGACCCGGCGTATCCAGCATAGTAATGCGCATATCCTTCCACGGCAATTCCACCTGCTTGGAAAAAATAGTAATTCCTCGCTCCCGCTCTAACGCATTGTTATCCAGAAATGCATCCTGATGGTCCACCCTGCCCGGCTTTCTTATCACGCCAGCCTGATAAAGCAGCCCTTCCGCTAATGTTGTTTTCCCCGCATCCACATGGGCAAGCAGGCCCACGACCAATCTTTTCATATTGTCATCCTATCATATATCATTCGGAATTATTATATAT
>CAMWOF010000203.1 GCA_947175805.1 uncultured Clostridiaceae bacterium | reverse complement strand
TATCTATTGTCAATAGAGCTATAGTTCCTATAAATATGTAAACTATAGTTAGAATATTTGAACTTCTAAATGATACCCATACCCGGATTATTATCATATTTACAGGGAAAAATATCATACAAACAATATTGACACTTTTGCGCCATATATGCTAGTGTACAGAAGGAAAGCAGAGTTTCGCGATTGCCTGCAGACACCTATTACAAAAGGAGCGCTTTTTATGAATATTCTTGTAATATTAACCGGTGGCACCATCGGTTCCAAAGCCGCCGATGGATATATAAAACCAGCCGAGGAACAGTCCCCACAATTAATATCGCTTTACCGTGAATATGAGATGCGGGCAGGACTGGCCTTTAAAGACAATTTTTCTTCTGTCGCCGCCCTGAACATACTGAGTGAAAATATGGACGGCGCCCACCTTTATGTGCTGATTCGGACAATAAAAGAAAATCTGGCGGCATACGACGGCATCATTGTCGCCCATGGCACAGATACGCTGCAATATACGGCGGCAGGTCTCGCTGAGGTTTTTACGGATATTGACAAGCCGGTTGTTCTGGTGTCCAGCAACTATGTCTTGGATGATGCCAGAGCCAATGGCTTCGCCAACTTTGCAGCAGCGGTTACTTTCATCCGCAACAGACTTGGATGCGGCGTCTTCGTTTCCTACCAGAATAATATTACCCGTACCCGCTGCCCTGGCAAAGATACCATAAAAGAAACGATAGACGATACGGCTCCTGTTTATATCCACCGGGGAAATGCATTGCTTCCCCACAATGTTTACAGCGATGCCCTGTACAGCCTTTATGACGGCTGGCACTGCAAAATCCTGCCGGAGCAGTCCGGGGATTTCGTGCGTTTTGAACGCTATATGCTGGCAGAGGAAACAAATACCGCTCCTGCAGAAGATACCCAAAAGGCTGACGGCAAAAGCCAGTCACCAATAACTGACTTTTCCATTACCTCCGGCGTGCTCGTTCTACCCGCCCTGCCGGGCATGTGCTTCCCGCAGCTTACACCGAATATCAAAGCCGTACTGCTCGTGGCGTTTCATTCGGGAACGCTTCCCACAGGCAGCGAAGGTTTCCGAAGCTTTGTCTTAAATGCCCATGCCCTTAAGATTCCGGTTTATGTGACAGGCGTACAAAACCAGGCAGGCGGCACTTCCACACCATATGAAAGTACCGCCTGCTATGAAGAATTACACCTTAAGGTGCTACCGGAGATGTCCCCGGCAGCCGCTTATATAAAATTATGGGGAACTAAGAAAATATGATGCTGCCATTTAATACTTTTTTATCTTCGCTTTTTTCCGCTTTGCCAGCGGCTTCTTTAACAGCTTCTTGTATGCCGCATACTTCTTCTTTGGAACCTTAACTGTTTTCAGAGCTTTACATCCCTGAAATGCAGAGGCATCCACCTTCGTTAATCCTTTCCCCAGCTTAATGCTTGTCAGCTTCGTACATCCGTTAAATGCCTCTTTCCCAATTGTTGTTACGCTGTCTGGCACCGTAATGCTGACAAGGGATATGCAGCCGTCAAAGGCATACGAATCTATCCTCTTGACATTCTTTGGAATCGTGACCTTTTTTAAAGCCGGGCAGGACTCAAACGTACATGCCTCGATATTTTTTACATTTTTACTCAAGACAACGGTTTGCAGGTTACTGCAGTTATAGAACATAGCAATGCCCATCTTTGTTACCGTATCTGGAATCTTCATGCTGGTTATTCTCCCATTTAAAAATACTGCATCGCCTAAGGTTTTCAGATTTTTACTCCAATGGATCTTGAGATTCCAACTGCAGGACTCAAACACATTATTCCCAAGCTCCGTAACGCAGTTCGGCAGTGTAATCTCTCCAATGCCTGAATCGGCAAACATATAGTCTTCAATGACTTGAATTGTATTGTTTAACTGAATCTTCTTAAGCTTTTGGGTTCCTTCAAACGCAGCTTGACCCAGCATTTCCACGCTGTCCGGTATCACCATGGACTTCAGGTTTGAAAACGCAAAAGCGCCTGCGCCTATCCGCTTCAGCCCCTTCGGCAGTACCAAAGTTTCCAAGGAGCAGTGTTCAAAAGCCTCTATTCCGATTTCCTCCAACCCTGCCGGAAGGTCCAGCGTTTTTACCTTGCTGCCCGCAAAACCATAACGACCAATGACCTTCAACGTAGAAGGCAGGGAAACCGTAAGCGCCGGATTCGTCATGCTCGACAGGGCGCTTTCGCCAATATGGGTAATCCCCTCCTCCACCACAATCTTCGTAATTTTATCAAATGTATAGGTGCTACTATACCACGGACCAACCCATGGACCATGGCCATAATAATTTTCCTCCGAGGTATCGCTAATATAACCCTGCATCTCTCCCTTTCCATAAATCCGCAGGATATAACTGTCCTCGTTTACTTTATACACCGCATAGTACACATTATCCTTTTTTGTCTTACCACAGTCGCCAGACATCATCAGCTCATATACGCTCCAGTCCTTCTTATCTGCCTGCCCCTCTGCCCGGCAGACAGCAGGCACTGACATCAAACAAAGAACTCCGCACAGCAGTGCCATCAGCATTATTTTAATTCGCTTCATGAAAAACACCTCCTACCCTCACATTCAATTTTAAGGCATATCCTACTATATGCCGCAGGACATAATTCACGCTAACTGTATCCTGCAAATACCTATAGACACCGACATTTAATACTTCTTTATCTTCGCTTTTATCAGCTTTGCCAGCGGTTTCTTTAACAGCTTCTTGTATGCCGCATACTTCTTCTTCGGAACCTTAACTGTTTTCAGAGCTTTACAACCCTGGAATGCAGAAGCGTTCACCTTCGTTATTTTCTTCCCCAGCTTAATGCTTGTCAGCTTCGTACATCTGCTAAATGCCGCTTTCCCAATTGTTGTTACACTGTCTGGCACCGTAATGCTGGTAAGGGACGTGCAGCCCTCAAAGGCATACGAATCTATCTTCTTGATGCTCTTTGGGAACGTGACCTTTTTTAAGGACGGGCAGTTCTTAAAAGTAGCTGTCTCAATGTTTTTTACATTTTTACTCAGCACAACGGTTTTCAGGTTCCTGCAGTCCCAGAACACAGCAGTTCCCATCTTTGTTACTGTATCCGGAATCTGCATGCTGACTATTTTCCCACTTAAAAACACTTGATTGCCTAAGGTCTTCAGATTTTTACTCCAATGAATCTTGAGATTCGCCTTACAATTCTGGAACACATTATCCCCAAGCTCTGTCACACAATCCGGCAGTGTAATCTCCTCAATGCCGGAGCTGGCAAACATATATGGGCTGATTACCTGAATGGTATTATTTAACTGAATCTGCTTAAGCTTTTTGGTTCCTGCAAATGCAAAGGAACTTATTTCTTCCACGCTGTCCGGTATCACGATGGATTTCAAACCGGAATCTTCAAAAGCAGCCGGCCCTATTTGCTTTAGCCCCTCCGGCAGCACTATTGTTTCCATGCGGGAGTATTGGAAAGCCTGTGACCCGATTTCCTGCAGTCCTGCAGGAAGGTCGATTGTTTTTGCCTGGCAGCCTGCAAAACCAGACCATTCAATCACCTTCAATGTGGACGGCAGGGAAACTCTAAGCTCCGGATTTGACATATCCGCCAGTGCATTTTCACCAATGTGGGTAATCCCCTCCTCCACCACAATCTCCGTAATTTTATCAAATCCGGTCATCCAATTATACCACGGGCCAACCCATGGGCCATGGCCATAATAATTCTCCACAGAAGTGCGGGTGATATAGCCCTCCATCTGCCCTTCTCCGTAAATCCGCAGAATATAGCTGTCCTCGTTTACCTTGTACACCGCATAGTGCACATCATCCTTTGTTGTCTTCCCGCAGTCGCCCTGCATCATCAGCTCATATACACTCCAGTCCCTATTTCCCTGCCCCTCTGCCTGACAGACAGCAGGTATGGAAATAAAACAAAGAACGCCAAACAGCAACGTCATTATCATTGTTTTAATTTGCTTCATAAAGATACCTCCATTCCACTTAACACTACCCTATATCCCACATTAGACTTTAAGGTTATACTATTATATGCCACAGGACACAGCTTTTAGTTCTCCACAGTCCTTGCCTCAAACCATGCGGCATGGGTTGCATAATAGTTCAAGTCTGCAAGTTGAAGGTTACTGGCATAGTGCAACATTTTAAAATCTATTGAATCATAGACCTTCGGCTGGTAAAACTCCTTTGCACTCGGACCTGCCGCCTCATGCCAGACCTTTAAAATATCCCTCGCCGTCTGCTTCGCTACCTTGAACCTTTGTGGAATATGTTTCGGGTCATCTCTTGGGTCACCCGGAGCTCCATTTGGATATTGAGATGGAATCTGATAAACAGTGCCATCATTGATTCCCCACGACTTATGGGCATAGGCGTCTGTGGCAAGATGCACCGCCATGCCCACCAGCACTCTCGCCTGGTTCTCCTTTGTATTTGTGCCGCTTTCTGACAAAATCTCAGACCACTTTCCATCTAAGGTCTTCATACCGTTTATAATCTGCTGGAGACCGGATTGCGTAAAATGGTCGGAGGAATAGCTAATTATATTTTTCTTTTCCCGGCAGTACTCTAACGCCGCACTCCAGCCTTCATCATAACATTTCCTTGCTATCCTCCGCATAAAAATATAATTTACAATATAGTTCCTTCCGCCGTGGAAAGAATGATTGTTTACATATAAATCCGCTTGTGCATTGTATTTAAGCCGCTTATCCGGCAGCGTCGCACCTATTTTTATGATATTTAAAACCTTTTGGGACACTGACGGGTCATTGTCCAGCATACTTTCATGCGAGTCTTGTCCCCAGCACGCCTCCACCACTGCATCGTCATAGCTTTTAACGTCATTCGGATTCTCCTTAATATCAGGAATCGGAGCATCCTCTACATAGCCTGCAGCAAATTCATCATATACGGACAATGCATAATCTAAGTCTACAATTCCGCTGCTGCCACTGCCGTTATCTGAAATGTGGTTTGCACTGACATTGAGCAGTGCCCTGATAAACGTATTGGTTTTGGATGTATCCTCTGCCCAGAGAACGGATGCAGCCCCCGTCACATGCGGTGCGGACATGCTTGTTCCCTCTGTACAGACTA
>CAMWOF010000202.1 GCA_947175805.1 uncultured Clostridiaceae bacterium | reverse complement strand
ATTTTATATAGTAAGTGTAAATGAATCATGACAAGAGGACGGAAAATGAAACAGCCTGTCCTCTTGTTCCATGTATAAAGATATAATATAATAATTAAGGGATTACAGTTAGATTGTGATTGGAGGAGGTATAGTATATGTCGGAAATTCAAGATATTTATGATAGTGTGATAGGTTTGGCTGCTGCAAAGGATATTCCGGTAATAGGTATTGATGGTCTTGGTGGAGCGGGAAAAAGTACAATATCAGAAGAACTGTGTCAGAAATTAGAGGATCATCATTACTCTGCGATGTTACTGCATATTGATGATTTTATTCATGTACGGGAGGTAAGATATAATCCGGCATATTCTGATTGGCAATGTTATTATGATTTGCAGTGGAGATATGATTATTTTTTAGATGTTATAAGTAATATAAAGGATTGCAAGGATGGCTATATGGATATTGAGCTATATGATAAAGATAATGATACCTATTTCCAACAGCGTTTTGATGTGAGCAGAAATAGTATTGTGATTGTCGAGGGAATATTCTTGCAGAGAAAAGAATTAAAGGATGTTTTTGACTATATGGTATATATCGACATTCCAGAGGAGATTAGATTGGAAAGGGTGCTAAAAAGAGACATCTATATTGGTGGTGAGCAGGAAATTATTGATAAATATAAAAATAGATATTTTCCAGCAGAGCATAAATATATAGAGGATTATCAGCCTCAGGAGAGGGCAGATTTGTGCAAGGTTTTATCGTAATTATTTAAATGTTTCGTATAACTATTAGTCCCATGCTAGGGCAAAGGGAAGATTGATAACATTATGACTTATAGAAAGAGCGTTATCAGAAGACAGGGGATTGTAGAAATATATTGAATGGCATGATATACTGATTATGTTGCTTAGAACGGTAAACTGCGGTTTATGGAGGACTGAGAGGATGAAAAAAGCATTGCTGGTAATTGATATGCAGAATATTTGTGTTGGGGAAAATCATGCTGCATATTTTAAGTATAATAATGCGGATTTGATTGAAGCGGTAAATAGAGTCATTGATACTAATAAAGAAAATATGGTTATTTACATTAAAAATGTAATGAAGAAAAACCTACTAAATAAGTTTGCACCATTTCATGCATATGAAGGTACAGAAGAGGTCGAGTTAGTGAATAATCTTCAGATGGTATCAAAAAATATATTTACAAAATATGAAGGGAATGCGTTCTCTAATTCCGCCCTTAATGAGTTCTTGAAAAAAAGTGATATTGAGTATGTTGAAGTTATAGGTGTAGACGGTGGAGGTAGAGTTGAACTGAAATCATTAGGAGCAATTAAAGAAGGTTATAAAGTGATAGTTAATGAAAATGCTATCGGTACAATGTTCGTCAAAAATAAAAACAAGTATTTCAAACAATTAAAGGATTTAGGTGCAGAGTTTATTTAAATAAATTACAATTGGAATTTGCGGGGGAAAATTAATGAACGAAGATGATAAGAAAAAAGAGCATTTGCCACTCTACGGTATTGGACCAATACTTTGTTTTCCAATGGTAGTATTGACTGCTGTGGGTGTGTTTTTATCAGAAAAAGGATATATTTTAGGGAAAATTTCAGATAATACAGTAAATACCATTCTCCTTATTATTGGCATTCTTCTGATAATCGAGGGCATAGCATTGTTTTTAGGTGCAGATGCAGGTGGCAATCTTCAGAATGACATAAAAGATAATAAGCTGAAAACTAACGGTGCATACAAGTTTGTGAGGAATCCATGTTACACATTATTTCTCCTTGGCAGTACAGGTGTAATCCTTATAGAACATAATCCTCTGTTGCTAATTTTTCCTCTGCTGTTCTGGCTGGAAATGACGATAGTGTTGAAAAATACAGAGGAAAAGTGGCTGAAAGATTTATATGGACAAGAGTATGTTGAATACTGTAAAAATGTAAACAGATGTATCCCCTGGTTTCCGAAAAGGAATAGAGTTATGAAAATATTTTTTATTGTGATTGTTGCAGTGCTTATATTGCTGCTTATCATATACATCAATCATCAAATCCATTTAAAAGAGGAAATTGAATTACGTTTGCCGTTAGGACAGATGGTTGAAGTTGACGGACACAATATGAGTATCTATCTTGAAGGAACCGGCGATACAACGCTTGTTTTCATGTCAGGTGGGGGTACTTGTTCTCCCATATTGGATTTCAAGTCCCTCTATTCTCTTTTAAGTGATAAATATCAGATTGCAGTTGTAGAGAAATTCGGATATGGTTTCAGCGATGTTGTCGATACGGGAAGAGACATTGATTCCATACTCGAAGACACAAGAACTGCTCTTGCCGCCACAGGATTAAATGCGCCCTATGTCCTTTGTCCTCACTCCATGTCAGGACTTGAAGCCCTATATTGGGCGCAGAAATATCCTGATGAGGTATCTGCAATTATTGGACTTGATATGGCAGTGCCAGAGTATTATGACAGCATGAACATAAATATACCGATTATGCACATTGCAGGATGGGCGGCAAATATAGGTGTCACTCGTTTTATACCGGGCATTTCGGACAGTGACGCTATAAAGTACGGCACATTATCCGATGATGAAAAAGAAATCTATAGAGCCATTTTCTACAGTCGAACGGCAACTGTGACAATGCTAAACGAAGTTGAACGAGTAAAAGAAAACGCTGAAAAAGTGAACAGTATGGGAGTTCCACAGCTTCCAATGCTATTATTTATTTCAGACGGTTCTGGTGGAACAGGCTTTGATAAAGAAACATGGAGGAAAATTCCAATAGAATATATATCACAAATTGATGAAGGGGAATATATAGAATTAAACTGCCCGCATTATGTTCATGATTACGAGTACGAAACAATAAGTAAAAGTATCATTGCATTCCTATTGGAATGATAAATTGGGATTTAGGGAGATACGGATAATGAAATTAAAGAACATTTTGATTGTGGTTAAAGATATTGAAAAGTCGAAACAATTTTATCACGATTTATTTGGTCTTGATATGATACTTGACAATGATGGCAACATGATTTTAACGGAAGGTCTTGTACTCCAAGACGAAAAAATTTGGAAGAAGTTTTTGGGAAAAGATATTATTCCGAAAAGCAATTCTTGTGAACTGTATTTTGAAGAACAAGATATAGAAGCGTTTGTTGAAAAATTGGAAAAAACATATCCCTCAATTCAATATGTCAATCGACTTATGACGCATAGTTGGGGACAAAAAGTAATCCGTTTTTATGATTTAGACGGTAATTTGATTGAAGTAGGAACGCCTATGTAATGCGAAAAATTCAAGTTTTTAGAACTGAATAAATCGGGATTTGAAAGAGGTAAAACACAATGAACAAGTAGTATCTTGTCGCATTGGAAAAATTCTGATACAATAATGCACATGAAATAAATGGTTATTATGGATAAAAAATAGGAGGTATTTGCCCATGTTAAATGATAATTTGACTCAGATAGTTGAATTGTTGCCGGTAATCAGGCAGCTTTTTGATAAGGATGTATACATATCAGTATTGGACAAGGATGGGATTGTACAGGGGTATACTGTTCCAGATGGGGTAACCCCTATGTTGAGTGTCGGCCAGGCATTTCAAGACCCAAGCGGTGCATTTGATGAAGTGATAAGAACCGGAAGGCGGAAGCATAACTACTTGCCAGAAGAGGTTATGGGGGAAGCATTTGAGGGAGAATTAGTACCAATCAAGGACGGCGGGCAAGTCATCGGATGTGTGACTTGTACATACTCTGTTGATATAAAGAAGCAGATGTCAGTGATAGCGAATCAGTTCGAGGAGTCGGTTACAGAAATTAGCGGCTCTATTCAGACAGTCATTGACGGGATTGAGAGATTGTTTACTATGCTGACGGAAATGGACAGAATGGCAAATGTCGTAGAGGGTGATGTAAGCGATGCAGTTGAGGTCGTAAACAAAGTCAGCAGCAATGCTTCACGTTCTAAGATGCTTGCATTGAATGCGTCTATTGAGGCAGCGCGTAGCGGTGAGCATGGCCGCGGATTTGCTGTAGTTGCCAATGAGATGGGACAGTTGGCAAAGGATAGCGGCGGTTCTGCAACTGCGATTAAGGGAACTTTAGATAGCATTACAAATCATCTTGTCGCAATTATTTCTTCAATAAAAGATGCAAATAATGTGGCAAAAGAGCATATGGAAAGTGTCAGCCAAATCCAGAAGATGCTCGATCAGACGCTTGTGCTTGCCGGTAAATTGGAGGAGGACATCAGCAGACAGTAAAAAATAGTTTGTGTCTTAAAAAATCCTCAAATTACAATCGGGATTTTTGGAGGTGAATAAAATGAATAAGAATGAAAGATTTGAGAAAGTTTATTCACAAGGAATGGCGAATGTCACGGAAATTTGGGTGGATAAAGAGACTGGCGTGAATTATGTGTTTCATGCAAGTGGATATGCAGGAGGAATGACACCATTGTTGGATAGAGATGGAAAACCGATTATCTCTCCGATTGTGAATAGATAAACTCGTGTTTATCTTTTTAAGAAACTCTGTTGTTTTCACTAAATTAAGCTGTTGCTTAGGAGGAAAAATGGATTTTAATAACGAGAAAGACTATATCATGCGTGTTATTAAAGAGATAGCAAGGGTGCTTTTCTCTCTAATGCTCGGAAAACAATATAAATCTGTTGAACTGCCGGAAGAAAATAAATATGAGGTTTCTGGAAAAGCATTAGAAGAATTTGAAAAAATGGTTGACGAGGGCTTCATAAACGAAGCTGAAAATATACTGTTGGAAAGCATTGACTATACTAAAAAAGAAGAAGTCCTTGCCGCAATATTATTCTACCAATATATAGGCGAAAAAGATAATGATTTTTTAGAAGCGCACAACTATTCAAAAGAGGAAGCGCTGGATGGAATTAAAAGATTGGCAGAACAACAAGGATATGGTGATATAGGCTCATTACTTATGTAAACCTAAGCATTGTAGATAATGATAGATATAGGATTTACCATTTTCTTAAAGGAGCTTGATACCCTCTTATAATATCGTGCTCCTAATATCATTTTCGCAATTTCGTATAAACTGGAACACATTATATGCATCACTTGCGTGTTTTGTGTCATTCATACTAATGAAATAC
>CAMWOF010000201.1 GCA_947175805.1 uncultured Clostridiaceae bacterium | reverse complement strand
TTGGTATTTATTCGGCATATTTTCTTGCTATTTTACTTGGGTTCTCAGGTAAGGAAGCAGCGGCTATTTCCATCATCGGTGGTGCGGATGGTCCAACATCTATTTTCCTTGCCGGTAAGCTGGGAATGGGTGGAACCCTGATGGGACCGATTGCGGTGGCGGCATATTCCTATATGGCGTTGGTACCTATGATTCAGCCGCCGTTTATGAAGCTGTTTACTACCGAGAAGACCAGAAAGATTAAGATGGAGCAGTTAAGACCGGTAACGAAGCTGGAGAAGATTCTGTTCCCAATTGTAGTTACGATTGTGGTTTGTCTGATTTTGCCTACGACTGCGCCGCTGGTAGGTATGCTCATGCTGGGCAATCTCTTTAGAGAGTCAGGTGTTGTAAAGCAGTTGACAGAGACAGCATCCAATGCCCTGATGTATATTGTAGTTATCCTGTTGGGGACATCAGTTGGTGCAACCACCACAGCACAGGCATTTTTAAATTGGGATACCTTAAAGATTGTACTTTTAGGTTTGGTTGCATTTATTGTGGGTACATCCGCTGGTGTTATTTTTGGTAACCTTATGTGCTGGGCAACCAAGGGTAAGGTGAATCCTTTGATTGGTTCTGCAGGTGTATCTGCGGTTCCGATGGCAGCCAGGGTTTCGCAGAAGGTTGGTGCAGAGGCAGACCCTACGAACTTCCTGCTCATGCATGCTATGGGGCCGAATGTGGCCGGTGTTATCGGTACAGCGGTGGCTGCCGGAACCTTTATGGCAATTTATGGTGTAAAATAATAAAAAGATTATGAATTTTGGCAGGGCAGGATGTATGCCTGCAATGCGGACATGTACTGGAATATAATGGTAATAATATAATAGGAGGATTATACTATGGCAGTAGAGGCAAAACCGGTAAAGATTACAGAGACTGTGTTACGTGATGCACATCAGTCTTTAATCGCAACCCGTATGACAACAGAGCAGATGTTGCCAATTATCGATAAGATGGATAAGGTCGGCTACCATTCCGTAGAGTGCTGGGGCGGTGCTACCTTTGATTCTTGTCTTCGGTTCTTGAAGGAAGATCCGTGGGATAGGCTTAGAAAACTGAAGGACGGCTTTAAGAATACCAAGCTGCAGATGCTGTTTAGGGGGCAGAACATTTTGGGCTACAGCCCGTATGCAGATGATGTGGTAGAGTATTTTGTGCAGAAGTCCATTGCAAATGGTATCGACATCATCCGTATTTTTGACTGTGTGAATGATATCCGCAATCTTGAGACCGCAGTTAAGGCATCCAACAAAGAGAAGGGGCACGCGCAGGTGGCGCTTTCCTATACGCTGGGTGATGCCTATACAATGGACTATTGGAAGGATATCGCAAAGAAGATTGAGGATATGGGAGCAGATTCTATCTGTATTAAGGACATGGCAGGCCTTTTGGTTCCTACCGCTGCTACAGAGCTGGTACAGGCATTGAAGGAGGGAACCTCACTGCCGATTCAGCTCCACACCCATTATACATCCGGCGTTGCCGCCATGACATATATGAAGGCTGTGGAGGCAGGCTGTGATATCATTGACACCGCAATGTCCCCGTTGGCAATGGGGACATCCCAGCCGGCAACAGAGGTTATGGCGAAGGCGTTTGAGGGAACAGACTTTGATCCGGGCTTTGACCAGAATCTGTTGGCAGAGATTGCCGATTACTTCCGCCCGCTGCGGGAGGAGTGGCTTGCTTCCGGTTTGTTAAGTCCAAAGGTAATGGGCGTAAATATCAAGACCTTGTTGTATCAGGTTCCGGGAGGTATGTTGTCTAACATGGTTTCCCAATTAAAGGAAATGAATGCAGAGGATAAGTATGATGAGGTGTTAGAGGAGATTCCAAGGGTAAGGAAGGACTTTGGCGAGATTCCGTTGGTTACCCCTTCTTCACAGATTGTGGGTACACAGGCAGTATTAAATGTGGTATCCGGTGAGCGCTATAAGATGCTGACAAAGGAATCCAAGGATTTGCTTGTGGGTAAATACGGACAGACCACAAAGCCGGTCAATGCTGAGGTGCAGAAGAAGGCGTTGGATGCTCTTGGCATGGATAAGCCGATTACCTACCGTCCGGCAGATGATTTGGAGCCGCAGCTTGAGAAGCTGGAGCAGGAGATGGCACAGTATAAGCAGCAGGATGAGGATGTACTTTCCTATGCACTGTTCCCACAGGTAGCTACAGAGTTCTTCAAGTACCGTGAGGCGCAGCAGACAAAGGTGGATGTGTCTAAGGCAGATACAGAGAATAAGACATATCCGGTATAATTTGAACAACACAAATGGCTATGCGTTTTCGCATAGCCATTTTTAATAGTGAATATCAAAAATTGGCGAAGAGTTGATTTTCATAATGTCATTTTGTATAATTAGCGGTAGGATTGTACATAGGTAATTTTTTGACTTAGGATTATAAAAATTGTAAAGGAGAAAAGGTATGATAAAGGGATGGCAGGTAAAGAGACAAAGGATAGGCATTTTGTTTTGTGTTATGCTATTTGTGTTCGCGACCTTGTTTCAAAATGCGACTTCGGTAAATGCGGCTTCGGTTAAATTAAATCGTAAGCAGGCGACGATGTATGTGGGTGAATCTTTGCAGTTGACATTAAAAAATGCAACTAAAAAGACTACATGGAGCACTAGTGACAAAAAAGTTGCAACGGTTTCTAAAAAGGGTAAAGTAAAAGCAAAGAAGTCGGGTACAGCCATCATTACGGCAAAATGCGGTAAGAAAAAATATCAATGCAGGATTACCGTCCGTCAAACCTGTTTGAATAAGACGTCCATTACGCTTAAATATGGCGAAAAATCCTCTTTGAAGCTTCTATATCCAAAGAAAAAGGTAGCATGGTTTTCCAGTGATAAAAGGGTTGCCTTTGCTGACGGAAAGTATGTTACAGGAAAGTCTGTGGGAACAGCTACCATTACGGCAAAGTGTGACGGAAAATCATATCTATGTGAGGTTGTGGTAACATCCGGTGAAGACAAGGCTCTGACCGAAGGAGGTATTTATACAAGCAGAGACAAGGTGGCGCTGTATATACATACCTTTGGAAAGCTTCCTTCTAATTTTATTACGAAGAATGAGGCTAAGGCACTGGGCTGGACAGGAGGTTCCCTGTTGGATGTGGCACCTAAAAAATGTATTGGGGGCGACTACTTTTCCAATTATGAAAAGAAGCTGCCTGAGAAAGCGGGAAGGGATTACTACGAATGTGACATCAATACGTTAGGGGCGTTAAGCAGAGGCGCTGAACGGATTGTGTATTCTAATGACGGGCTTATTTTTTATACGGCAGACCATTATGAAACATTTACGCAGTTATATTAAAAGCCGGAGGAGTATAGCAGAGTAGAAAATCGAGAGATATTGTGAGACATTGAAAAGTATTTGAAGATATTAAAAGACATTGAAAGATATCAAAAGATATTGGCAGATGAAGGTTGGGAATTATGAATACCATATTGGATTTTTCAGGAATTGAGACAAAAGAGGCTTTATATGTATATTTGCAGCAGCAGCTCAGGCTTCCGGATTACTGTGGAAAAAATCTGGATGCTTTATATGATTGTTTGACGGATATTCCTGTTGAGATTACAGTGACAGTAGAGCATTTGGACTGTCTGAAAGAGGCTTTAGGTGACTATGCAGATGGCCTGCTTTCTGTACTTAAGGACGGGTGTGCCTTTGTTGATGTAAAATAGAGCATATAATCAGGGTAAATGCAAAGAGTATTGGAATATGAAGAAAATAATTGTGATAGGCGGTGGTGCAGCTGGTATGATGGCGGCTGTCTGGGCTGCGAGAGGGGGCAGCAGGGTTACGCTGCTGGAAAAAAATGAAAAGCTGGGGAAAAAGCTCTTTATTACGGGGAAGGGCCGGTGCAATCTGACCAATGCCTGTGACACGGAGGAGCTGTTTAAAAATGTTGTCACGAACCCAAAGTTTTTGTACAGCAGCTTTTATGGATTTGACAATCGACAGGTGATGGATTTTTTTGAAGGACTTGGTATGCCGGTGAAGGTGGAGCGGGGCAATCGTGTATTTCCGGTATCAGACCATTCTTCCGATGTCATTAAGGCATTGGAGCAGGAATGTAGGCGGCTTGGAGTGGAAATTAGATTGCATACCTGCGTGAAGCGGCTGTTATATCAATACGGGGAAGCGCCCGTATTGGCTACAGGACAGGCAGACAGTGCAGTGGAAATGACGGATGCGACCAAGCCCGGTGAAAAAACCAAGGCTTTCAGGCGGCAGGAGGGTGACCATGTAAGCAGGAACATCAGCAGCGTATGTGGTGTGCTGTTAGAGGACGGCACAAGCCTCAAGGCGGAGCGTGTCATTGTGGCAACCGGAGGCATTTCCTATCCGAGAACGGGAGCCTGTGGGGATGGGTATGCGTTTGCAGAGACTTGCGGGCATGACATCAAAGAATGTTATCCTTCTTTAGTTCCCTTTGAGGTGAAAGAGCAGTGGTGTAAAGATTTGATGGGGCTGTCCCTAAAAAACGTATCTGTCAGGGTCGTGAGTGGTAAGAATAAGGTGTACGAGGAATTTGGGGAAATGCTCTTTACTCACTTTGGGGTCAGCGGCCCTTTAATTATCAGCGCCAGTGCCTATGTACATAAATATCTGGATAAGCCGCTGCAGCTGTTGATTGACTTGAAACCTGCACTGACAATGGATAAGCTGGATGAACGCATTTTGCGGGATTTCGAAGAAAATAAAAATAAACAGTTTCAGCATGCATTGGACAGGCTGCTGCCAAAGCGTTTGATTCCAGTGGTAGTGGAGCTTAGCGGCATTTCCGGCGAGAAAAAGGTAAATGCGGTGACAAGGCAGGAGCGTGCCGCTTTGGCACAGACATTAAAGAACCTGCCGCTTACGGTTACCGGACTTAGGGGTTATGACGAGGCAATCATAACAAAAGGTGGTGTTTCGGTGAAGCAGATCAATCCCTCTACTATGGAATCCAAGCTGGTGAAGGGGCTTTATTTTGCCGGGGAGGTACTGGATTTGGACGCCCTGACCGGTGGCTTTAATCTGCAGATAGCATGGTCTACCGGGTATCTTGCGGGGGTGAGCTGCGGTGAGGCATGATAGTGATAGATAATAAATGATAGAATCTGATATAAGAC
>CAMWOF010000200.1 GCA_947175805.1 uncultured Clostridiaceae bacterium | reverse complement strand
CAGTACCGACGGCATCAGATATCCCTGCGAACAAACTATCATAATTGCACAATCAAATTGTATACATTGACGAGTTTTGCAATTGCCTGGTACTTTTAATTATGAAAGGAATTGGATATGTATTATAAGGAAATGTTTCAGGAAGAAAATGAAAGCCTGGCAGAGCGGCATGGGCTTGCAATTGAGCGGATAAGGGAGATACCGGCAGAAGCTGCGGTTGCGGAACCCTACAGGGATTTTTTTAAGAGGACGGCAGAATTTTT
The DNA here is from genome assembly GCA_947175805.1 of uncultured Clostridiaceae bacterium. Lineage (GTDB taxonomy): Bacteria > Bacillota > Clostridia > Lachnospirales > Lachnospiraceae > RGIG6919. The sequence continues at coordinate 4,919 of CAMWOF010000200.1, read as the reverse complement.
AATCATGGTGGAGGATACAAGGCTGCTTTTGGCTGACGGCGCCTTTGATGATATACCGGTGGATATGCTGCGGGATATGAATCAATGCTTTTATCAGGAGCTTATGCCGCAGTTTTATGAGGAAAGCTATGCAAATCCGGCCTTTGCTGTGAAACGCCTGGGAGCAGAATACGGTCAGATGTTAAGCTTCCTTTACAGTGAGCTGAGAGGGGAGATTTCTGCCATTTATGAGGGCAGGATGTTGGCAGTTGTTATTTTGAATGAACTGTTTATTGAGATTTACAATCTGTTCGAGGATAATGAGCAGTTAAGCCCCAAAGCGGTCAGGGCTATAGTATATTATTTCGCCAGTGATTATGCGGAGGAGACGGTGGCGTACCGTATCAGGGAGCAGTTGGATGCTTCATTGGATTTTGCAGTGCATATTATTATGGATTCGGACTTAACCAATGCCGCCTATCTGTATAAATACGGTGAGTTTATCGGTGAGAATGAGCTTGGGCTGGCAGCGCATTTTGCCAATATGGAGCAGGAACAGATTGATGCCATGGCAAGAACCTATACGGAGGGGTTTCAGGAGGGCTTTGCCGCCGCCAGAATTGATTTGTCAAAAAAGAAATATGTGAATATTCGCTACAGTATCGGGCAGGAGCGCATGGTCAAAGCAGCAATTCTACAATTTCAGGAAATAGGTCTTGAGCCGGTAATCTACCGGGCTGCGAAGCAGCGTGTGAATCAAAAGGGGGTCATCCGTACCGGATATATCAGCACCAGTCCAAACCGGCAGTTTGAGTTTGACCACCGGCAGGATGAGGCATTGTTTTTGGACAAGGCATTTGTGGAAAGAAAGTTAGAGGTTATACAGGGGGCTTATGAAAAATACAGGGATATGGCGGCTGTCTATGCAGGACCAGCGTGTATTGAGTCATTCGGGGAGCTTCCTTTTACCCCGGTGAGCAAGGCGGAGAGTCTGAAGCTGGACGAAAAGCAGCAGGAGCTGTCGGTATTTTATAATACCCAGGCGAGCCTGATTGTAAATAAATATATACCGAGGGATCAGTACAGCTTTACGATTATCGCCTATCCGTTACCGGAAATCGGGGACAATTTTTCACAGATTTTTGATGAGATTGTGAAGGTTAATACATTGGATAACAACCTGTACCGCCGCCTGCAGCAGCTTATGATTGATGTGCTTGACCAGGCGGAGTATGTGGAGGTGAAGGGAACCGGGCCAAATGAAACGGATATGAAGGTTATGCTGCATCGGCTCGAGCATCCGGACAAGGAGACGATATTTGAAAATTGTGTGGCGGACGTCAATATCCCTGTAGGGGAGGTATTTACATCGCCAGCGCTCACGGGCACCCAGGGGCGGCTGCATGTTTCCGGCGTCTATCTGAATGATTTATATTATAAGGATTTATCGCTGTGTTTTCAGAATGGCAGGGTAACGGACTATACCTGCAGGAATTTTGAGGATGAGGCGGAGAATAAGGCGTTTATCAGGGAGAACCTTCTGTTTAACCATGAAACGCTGCCTATCGGTGAGTTCGCCATCGGCACGAATACCACTGCATATGTTATGGCGAGGAAATATCAGATTATCCAAAAGCTGCCGATTTTGATTGTGGAGAAGATGGGACCGCATTTTGCCCTGGGGGATACCTGCTACAGCTACAGTGAGGATAACCGTCTATATAATCCGGACGGCAAGGAGATTGTGGCAAAGGATAATGAGATTTCCATATTGCGTCATGAAGATATGGATAAAGCATATTTTAACTGCCATACGGACATTACGATTCCCTATGAGGAAATTGGCAGAATTACGGCGGTGAACCCGGACGGCACAAGAACGGATATCATTCGGGAGGGTGATTTTGTCCTGGAGGGCTTAGAGGTATTAAACGAACCATTTTACAGTTGAATACTGTGAATTTCGGGAATAAGAAAATTTTTGGCGGAACATACTAATCCTATCGGTAAGAAAGGTGGATATGATATGTGGACGGAAGACAGAATCCTGAAAAATGTGTTTATGTTTCTTTTGGGTGGATTTCTCTATTATTTTTTGGAGATTGCGGTCAGGGGCTATTCCCATTACTCGATGATTATCTGCGGAGGGCTTGCGTTTCTTCTGTCAGGCCTGTTAAACCAGGTGCTGGGATTTCAGGTGGCATTGGTGAGCCAGATGGTATTATCTGCATGCATGATTACCGGCCTGGAATTTTTTACCGGACTGATTGTAAATGTCTGGCTGGAAATGGATGTATGGGATTACTCAGATGTGCCGTATAACCTTATGGGACAGATTTGTCTTCCCTATTCCATGCTCTGGATGGTTTTGTCCCTTGCCTGCATTTTTTTGGATGACTGGATTCGGTATCGGCTGTTTGGAGAGGAAAAGGCGACCTATAAGATTTTTTGAGAGAGGAAAGCCGTATACGTAAAAAAGCGCAAAATAAAAATACATCTGTCCATTGACTCTGATGTATTTTTATTTTACCTTGCAAGTTTTGTACTTTTACAAATAATATACAAATGAATGATGATGTCTTACTCAGTGAGAGGAGTCATGGTAAGTCCCTTATACATCTTTGTGTATAAGCTCTTCTCATCCTGATAAAGCATAACACCCCGGGCACCATCCCGAACGATGTATGCGTACTTGTTCTTCTGCACATTCATGTAAAGAACTTCATCAACATTCAATTCCTTAGCCTTAGCCTTGGCTGTATAGACATTTAAAGGCTCTAACTTATACTTTTTAACGGCTTGCGCAACTGTCATAACGGCCACCTCCTAAATATATTAACAATGAGTCAGCAGGAACAAATGAGCACCATGACAAACTCCTCTTATGAATTAGTATATTGTAAAATATAGACAAAGTCAACTGGAAATATTAAATAAAAATCGGATGATTTTAAGCGTGTAAGAAAGAAATCTTTGTAAAAAATGATAGAGGAATTTAAAAAATGGAAAAAAATATGAATTATCAACAAAAGTTAGACAGCATTTTAGACAAAATTTCAGATGAAAACAGAAGACCGAAACTGCTTTTGCATGCCTGCTGTGCGCCATGCAGCAGCTATGTTTTAGAATATCTGACCAATTATTTTGATATCACGGTTTTTTATTATAATCCGAATATTTCACCCGAGGAAGAATATAAAAAAAGGGTGGAGGAGATTAACCGGTTTATCAATCTGGTACATAGCGGCAGGGTAAAGTTAATGGAGGGGGAATATCATCCGCAGGATTTCTATGAGACTGTTCGGGGGTTGGAGCACAAGAAGGAGGGGAGTGAGCGGTGTTACCGCTGTTATCAGCTCCGGCTTCAGGAAGCTGCGAGAGCAGCAAGGGAAGGGCTCTTTGACTATTTTACCACCACGCTCTCCATCAGCCCATATAAAAATGCGAAATGGTTAAATGAGATCGGTATGGCACTGGCAGAGGAGTATGGTGTGCCGTATCTTGTTTCTGATTTTAAAAAGAAGAACGGTTACAAGCGTTCTATAGAGCTTTCTGCGGAGTATGGGCTATACCGGCAGGACTACTGTGGATGCATATTCAGTAAAAAGGAACGGGAGGAAAATCAGCGGTAGCTGCATAATAAAAAAAGTTAGCAGGGTTTCTCGTGTATTTTTGTTTACAAAATAAGGAATTCAAGGTAGAATAATATGAGCAGGAAACACAAGCATGATTAATTAAGCATAGAGAAAGCAAGGAGTAAATCAATGAAAAGAAATGACGTACACAAAGTATTAATTATCGGTTCAGGCCCTATCATTATTGGACAGGCTTGTGAGTTCGATTATTCAGGAACCCAGGCATGTAAGGCGCTTAGGAAGCTGGGGTATGAAATCGTACTGGTGAACTCAAACCCGGCGACCATTATGACAGATCCTGATACCGCAGACATTACCTATATTGAGCCTCTAAATGTGGAGCGCTTGGAGCAGATTATAGAAAAGGAACGTCCAGATGCATTGCTGCCGAACCTTGGCGGGCAGTCCGGACTGAATCTTTGCGCAGAGCTGAACAAGGCGGGGATTCTGGATAAATATAATGTAAAGGTAATCGGCGTGCAGGTGGATGCTATTGAGCGTGGTGAGGACAGGATTGAATTTAAGAAAACCATGAATAAGCTGGGTATTGAGATGGCGAGAAGCGAGGTTGCCTACACTGTGGATGAAGCTGTGGATATTGCAGCGAAACTGGGATATCCGGTGGTGCTTCGCCCTGCGTATACCATGGGCGGCGCCGGGGGCGGTCTTGTGTATAATGTGGAGGAGTTAAAGACTGTCTGCGCCAGAGGGCTTCAGGCTTCTATAGTAGGACAGGTGCTTGTAGAGGAATCTGTACTGGGCTGGGAGGAGTTAGAGCTTGAGGTTGTCAGAGATTCCAAGAACAATATGATAACCGTCTGTTTCATTGAAAATATTGACCCGCTGGGCGTACATACCGGCGATTCCTTCTGTAGTGCACCAATGCTGACGATTGCGGAGGATGTACAAAAGGAGCTGCAGAGGCAGGCGTATAAGATTGTGGAATCCATTGAGGTTATCGGCGGCACGAATGTGCAGTTTGCCCATGATCCGGTGAGCGGACGAATTATTGTTATCGAGATAAATCCGAGAACTTCCCGTTCCTCTGCACTTGCTTCCAAGGCGACGGGCTTTCCGATTGCCCTGGTTTCTGCAATGCTGGCAAGCGGGCTGACCTTAGACGAGATACCTTGCGGCAAATACGGTACACTGGATAAATATGTGCCGGACGGCGATTACGTCGTAATTAAGTTTGCCCGCTGGGCATTTGAAAAGTTTAAGGGCGTTGAAGATAAACTCGGCACACAGATGCGCGCCGTCGGCGAAGTTATGAGCATCGGAAAGACTTACAAGGAAGCTTTCCAG
>CAMWOF010000199.1 GCA_947175805.1 uncultured Clostridiaceae bacterium | reverse complement strand
CAATATCACAAAGAAAATGATATGATTTAGTGGTAGATGTGTCCTGTGACTTGTTAGACTTCACAAATGATAAATAGAAAGAAATAAATTCAACCTTTTCTGTGTAAGGAACTCACAATTTTTTTCTGTAGACTGATAGCGATGCTATTATGTTTTCTGTCTTATTCTGTTTGTGGAATTTTCCGTGTTAACACTGATACTGTGTGGTATTCATGCTCTACAGTATTTAGTCACTAAACTTCTTTGAAGTGTTAGAGGAGCTTAATTCAGTGTTAAAGCTGACAGTGGAGTCGGTGACAGGGAAAGCAAGAATGAAGAGCTGATAAACAAGTATCATAAAAGACGGCTGCTGGTATAAGAAAAACACGCAAAGTGGCTGCAAACGACAGGTTGAATTTCTGGTGCAGATTCGCCTTTGCGGTTATTGATGAAATAAATAAGGGCAGTTTATTATAAAAAGAAAGGAGATTTTTAAATGCTTGACAGTAGAAAAATCGGAAATTTTATAATGAACAAGAGAAAAGCCCTTGGATTGACACAGCAGCAATTAGCTGACAAACTAAACATTTCTTTTCAGGCAATATCGAAATGGGAAAATGGCACGACGTATCCGAATATTACGATTTTGCAGGATTTGGCAACCCTGCTCGATGTGACGGTAGACGAAATTTTAGCCGGCAGCGATAAACGGGCGGAGGATTTATCATACAGCAAAGCGGGTGTGGATATCACATATACGGATACGATAAAAAAAGAAATGGCGATGTATTTAGAGGCAAACGACAGCAGGGTACTAAACGGGCTGGGCCCATTTGCAGCTTTGTATGATATCCATTTCCCAGAGATAAGGGAGCCGGTTTTAGTTCTAAAATCAGAGGAGCCTGGCTCTAAGCAAAAGCTTGCACTGGAGTATGGCTATACGGAGTCCATTTGCCATGACATGATAAATCATCTGGTAAATGATATTGCTGTTATGGGGGCAAAGCCCCTGGCTGTATTGGATACCATCGTTTGTGGAAATGCCGAGAAGGATACGATTAAAAGTCTGGTGAAAGGCGTTTCGGAGGCGTGCAGGGAAAATGAGTGTTTTCTTGTGGGTGGAGAAACCTCCATTCAGCCCTTGGTCATAGAATCAGGCGTCTATGTGCTGACGTCCAGCATTGCCGGCATTGTCGAGAAATCAAAAGTAGTGGACGGCTCAGCAATCCGGGAAGGAGATGTGATTTTGGCGGTTGCGTCAAATGGACTGCACACAAACGGATATTCCTTAGTGCGACTGTTGATGGACAAAATGCCGCAGCTTAAGCTGGATAAGGTGGACGGACAGACATTTCTTGAGCAGATTATGAAGCCGCATACGCCATATTATAGAGCAATTAAGGATTTACTTGGTAACAAGGTGATTCATGGAATGGCGCATATTACCGGTGGCGGAATAGAGGGCAATTTATGTAGAGTGATTCCAAAGGGCTTGTGTGCAAAAATTGACTTGTCTAAAATCAGGGTTCTAAATATATTTAAGTTCATCCGTAATAATGGAAATATAAGCGATGATGAGATGTTACGCACATTTAATTGCGGTGTCGGGTTTTTGCTTTTAGTATCGCCAGAGGATAGGGAACCTGTTATGAGGCATGTAAGCCGGTTTTACGACTGCTATGAGATTGGAGCCATAGGGCATGGGGACAAGAAGGTATTGTTTGAGGAAAGATTAGGCTGGCTCTAGAAAATAAGGTGAAATAAACTAAAACGAAGAATATTGATTTTTTTATAGGCTGTTGCAAATTTAGGGGAAAGCATATAAAATTAAGTTTGCTTATATTTATATAGAGGAGAAGATGAAATGATGAATGAAAAGCTGCTGCACACCCCGGAGGGCGTCAGAGACGTATACGACACAGAATGTAAGAAAAAGAAGAAGATTGCCTCGAAGCTGCATCATGTTTTGGAGCTCTATGGCTATCAGGATATAGAGACGCCTACCTTTGAGTATTTTGATATTTTCAACAGGGATAAAGGCTCTGCCGGCTCCAACGAGATGTACAAGTTTTTTGACAGGGAGAATAACACGCTGGTGTTAAGGCCGGATATGACGCCGAGTATTGCCAGGTGTGTTGCTAAATATTACGCTGACGAGAATTTGCCGATTCGTCTTTGCTACGAGGGTAATACATATAAAAATATTCACAATCTGCAGGGAAAGCTGAAGGAAACGACCGAGATTGGAGCGGAGCTGATGAATGATGACAGTTCTGCGGCAGAGGCAGAGATTATTGCGGCGGTCATTGACTGCTTTTTAGCCTCTGGCATCAGGGAATTTCAGATAGAGGTGGGAAATGTAAATTTCTTTAAAGGGCTTGTTGCGGCAGCAGGCATGGACGAGGAGGTACAGAGCAGATTAAGAGGCTTAATCCACAATAAAAATTCTTTCGGACTTTCTGAGTATGTGAAAACACTTTCCTTGTCTGAAGAAGTCAGGACTGCCTTTATGAGCTTTGACAGCCTGTTTGGCGGCATGGAAATGTTAGAGCGTGCAAAGACGCTGGTGAAAAATGAGATTTCCACAGAGGCGATAGTAAGGCTGGAGAAGTTATATATTGCCTTATCACATTATGGCTATGAGAAATACATTGGCTTCGATTTGGGAATGTTATCAAGATATGAGTATTATACGGGCATTATTTTCCGGGGCTATACCTATGGCACCGGAGATGCCATTGTGAAGGGCGGAAGATACAACAATCTGCTAAAGCAGTTTGGCAAGGACGCCCCTGCTATTGGGTTCGGGCTGAATATTGATGAACTGCTGCTTGCTCTGTCCCGACAGAAGATTGCTGTGGAGACGGAGGATGCGGGAACGCTGATTGTCTATGACAGAGCATATCAGGAGCAGGCGATTCATCTCGGCTGTAATTACAGAAGCCACAAAAAGCGGGTCTGCCTGATTCGGAAATCCGGCAGAAGGGATGACAGGGATTATATGTCCTATGCTGAACGGCAGCATTTTTCAGAATTGATTTTATTGGAAAAAGAAGAAAAGGCGCTGGTGGTGGATGTGAAAAAAGCTAGCACCACAGAAGCGTTGCTTGCGGATTTGATATCTCAGGAGAGAGGCAATGAAGAGTAAGCTGACTATATGCATGCGCGTATTACGTTTCTTTGGCATGCTCTTACTTTTTCTGGTTGTCGGACTGGTGGGCTATGAGCTGTTTGGCATGGCGGTGAACCACAGCGCCGGTGCCATCCAGACAAAGAAGCTTTGTGAGACGTTGGAGGAGTCGTTTGCAGACGCCGCCATACTGGATATACATGAAAAAACAGGCCATGTATCCGGAAACGGCAATCATGTCGATATGCTTACTGTGATTGTGTTTCGCACGGAAAAGCCCTATGAGGACGTCTTAGCAAGCCTTTCTCCGTGGAATACATCAGATGGGTGGGGCTTTGATTTGCAGCAGCTCTCAATGTACTGGAGCAGAGTATAAAAGAAACCGGGTTTGCGCCCTTTTACTACGAGGATATTAAACTGCCGGAGGATAAAAAAGACTGCTATGTGGTGTATGTCTGCAAGTCTGCGCCCTTCGTAGATAACATAGAGGGGCATTAAGGGGAATTGTATGGGAAAAGACTTGTCGGAAATGAGCTTGGAGGAGTTATGGCAGTTGTTTCCAATTGTTTTGACAGAACATCAGGACATTTGGGCTGATTACTATTTGGAAATGGAAAACATTTTAAAGACAAATTTGTTGGGGTATAAGGTGAAACAGATAAGCCATATTGGCAGTACGGCCATAAAAGGAATCTGGGCGAAGCCGATTGTGGATATTTTAGTGGAAATAGAGCTTAATGAGCATATGGATTCCATATCAAAGAAGCTAATAGATATCGGATTTATTAAAATGTCGGAATCCGAAAATAGAATGTCATTTAATTATGGATATACAGAAAATGGTTTTGCTAAAAAAGTATATCATCTTCACATGCGATTTGCAGGCGACAATGACGAAATCTATTTTAGGGACTATATGAATATGCGCCAGGATTTGGCGCATACCTACGAAAAGCTGAAGCTGGAATTATGGCATAAATTTGAACACGACAGAGACGGTTATACAAACGCTAAATCAGATTGGATTCGGCGTTATACAGCAGAGGCCAAATATAAACTACAAATATAAGCCATTATCAGCAATCCGTCCTTCCCAATATTGTGAAGATGTGATAGAATAATTCCAGCCTGCACTTTCGCAAGGCACACTGGTCAAGAAGGAGAATAAGAATGAAGAATAAAATAAAAAAGTCAGTATTTTTTTTGTGTATAGCAATGTGTATTGGTTTTATGTGCGGCTGTGGCGGTGAATCTTCCATAAGCGCAGAAGAGATGGCAAAGGTTTATGGCACATGGGTGAAGAACAATGATGATATGACTACTACATACACTATTAATTCTGACGGCACCTATACTGAGTTTGTATATGCCGGTGGCGATTTTCCTGTCAGTATGACCACGAAGGGCACCTATGTCTATGACGGGGAGACCATTACGTTTACAGACAGTGATATGGGGATAGATTATTCTTTTGGCGTCTCCTTTGAGGGGGAAGATTTGATTTTGGATAATGAGGGTTACCAGAGCCGTTATACGAAAAAGTAAAAAATGCACAAGTATAAGGAGTATAAGATGCGATACTTAACATTTGCCCTGGCAAAGGGGCGTCTTGCCATGAAGACACTGGATTTGTTTGACCAGATTGGGATTCACTGTGACGAGATGCGGGATAAGAATACAAGAAAGTTGATATTTACCAATGAGGAGTTAAAGCTAAAATTTTTTCTGTCAAAAGCAACAGATGTGCCTACCTATGTAGAGTATGGTGCGGCGGATATCGGCGTTGTGGGCAGGCATACCATTTTAGAAGAGGGAAGGAACCTCTACGAGGTCATGGATTTGGGCTTTGGCAAATGCAGGATGTGCGTTTGTGGGCCGGAATCTGCTGGTGAGCTCTTAAACAAAAATGAGATAATCCGGGTGGCAAGCAAGTACCCCAATATTGCCAAGGAATATTTCCATAACAAGAAAAACCAGACAGTAGAGATTATCAAATTAAACGGATCTGTGGAGCTGGCGCCGATTGTGGACTTGTCAGAGGTCATTGATGATATCGTGGAGACCGGTTCTACAT
>CAMWOF010000198.1 GCA_947175805.1 uncultured Clostridiaceae bacterium | reverse complement strand
CTGTATAATTTCTGCAATATCCGTGCCAATCCGCTCCTGAAGCTGCAAACGCTTTGCCGCCATCTGTGCAATACGGGCAATCTTGCTGAGTCCAATCACCCTGCCCTTTGGAATATATGCCACAGTCACCTTCATATCATACATTAGCGCCATATGATGCTCGCAATAGCTGAATACGTCAATATCCTTTACCACCACCATGTCACCGCAAGACTGTTTGTCCGCCTGCCCGGCGGATGCTCCCGGCACCTCCACGGAAAATGTCTTGCCAAACAGTGTGGCAATCTCCTGATTCGTATAATTCATGCCCTCAAAGACCTCTGCGTACATGCGCGCCACCCGTTCCGGGGTATCACGAAGCCCTTCCCTGTCAGGATTTTCTCCCAATGCCTCTAAGATGCCTCTGATATGTGTCTTGATAGCCTCCTGATTGATTGCCATAGATGTCTACTCCTCTGTATAACTGGCGCTGGTCTCTGGCGTCTCGTACACTGTCGCCCGGATAACCCGGTAGCCCTTCGCCTTCATCTGTTCATATACAAATTGTGCAAGCTGCTCTACGGTAGGACGAAAGGGCAGCTCTACCAGCTTAAAGCCCTCCGCCTTTAACGCCTCATGCAGCGCCGGTTTTAAGGTGCCCTGCTCTACAATTAGCGCATAGTCCAGGCGGTCAGCCAGCACACGCAAATCCTGCTGCAGCGAACCAAAATCTGTCACCATACCCTTGGTCTTTGGCTCAATTGACAGCCGCTTACTTGCCACCTCGACCTCCATCGTCCATCTGTGTCCATGGATATTACTGCTCCGTCCATGGTAGCCTGCTAAAAAGCGGGCACTGTCAAAATGTGCATTTGCCTTGATTGAATACATATGCCTCCGTCCCTTCCCTCAAAATTATATGCGAAAACACGCTCTATATTCCCTAAAGCTTTAAAATATCTCTCACTGTCTGCTCCATCTCCGCTTTATCGCATACTGTGTCATGAAGAATCTCTGCACTTCTGATATCCTCAATCGCCTGCGGAATTGTCACGCCGGAAATCCTGTTTAGCTCGTCCACTAATGCAAAATCCGACTGGGAAGCATACTTGGTATCAATGGCCTCCATCACGCTTCTTGTGAACTTATATGGGCTTGCCGTGGAAGCAATCACCGTTGGCGTCTTATCCCCGGTATCCTTCACATATTTATCGTACACCGTAGCAGCCACCGCCGTGTGCGTATCCATAATATAGTGATCCGATGTATACACACGTTTAATTGTGGCGGCAGTCTCCTGCTCACTGGCATAATTGCCGTAAAACAGAGAAAGTTTTGCCCGCATTTCCCCGGTAATCTCGTATTTTCCTTCCTTTGTTAACGCCTGCATCAACTGATTATTTTTTTCAGAATCCTCCCCTGCAATGCGGTAAATAAGCCGCTCTAAATTGCTGGAAATCAGAATATCCATAGAAGGCGAGCTGGTCAGGATAAAGTCTCTGTTCTTATCATAAACACCGGTGGCAAAAAAGTCATACAATACCTTGTTTTCATTGGAAGCGCAGATAAACTTCGCTATCGGCAGCCCCATCTCCTTTGCATAATACGCCGCCAGGATATTGCCGAAATTGCCGGTAGGAACCACCACATTTATTGGCTCTCCCACCGAAATCGTGCCGTCTGCCACCAGTCTTGTGTATGCATATACATAATAAACCATCTGCGGCACCAGACGCCCGATATTAATAGAATTTGCAGAAGAGAACTGGTAGCCTGCCCTGTCCATCTCCTCCGCCAGCGCCTTATCACTGAACATATTTTTAACCCCGGTCTGTGCATCGTCAAAGTTGCCCACAATACCCACAACATAGGTATTATTTCCCTTCTGAGTCACCATCTGCTTCTCCTGAATCGGGCTGACACCATTCTTCGGATAAAAAACAATAATTTTTGTCCCCGGAACATCCGCAAAGCCTGCCAACGCCGCCTTGCCGGTATCACCGGAGGTCGCCGTCAAAATAACAATATCGTTTTTCACATTATTTTTCTTTGCGGCAGTAACCAGCAGATAAGGCAGAATAGAAAGCGCCATATCCTTAAAGGCAATGGTAGCACCGTGAAACAACTCCAGATAGTGAGCGCCTGCCTTGGACACCAGCGGTGCAATCAACTCTGTATCAAACTTCTTGTCATAGGCGCCGTCAATACAGTGCTTCAGCTCCTCCTCCGTAAAATCTGTAAACATCAGCTTCATAACCTCATAGGCCACCTGCTTATAGCTCATTTTTGCCAGTGTCTCCAGAGAAACATCTAACGCTGGAATATGGTCGGGAACAAATAACCCGCCACGCTCTGCCAGTCCTTTTAAAATCGCCTGGGATGCCGTTGCTGTTTCGCTGCTGTTTCTTGTACTTTTGTATGTCACGTCCATAATCTATCCTCTTTCCTTTTCATTTAAAAATACACATGGTCATGTTAACATATTCCACGGTTATTGTAAACTTTTTTAAAAAATAGAAGGCGCAACCTTAACGACTGCGCCTGTTCCTGTTTTATCACTATATCTGCTACTGATACCTGTATACCTTCATCTTTTTACGTCCGAACTGCAATGCCGCCTTATGGGTGGCAAAAAATATATCAATCCGTTTGCCTTTAATGGCGCCGCCTCTATCCTCCACTGTGTAGACTTTGCCGCCAATTACAAGCTGGGTGCCGAAAGCAAATTGCTTGCTGGCTGCTATCGTGTGTCCTGCTGTAGCGGTTTTGCCACTGGCAGTCTTGCCATTGGACTTGCCACAGCACTTTGCGCACGGACAGTATGCGGTAATCGTAAATGTCCCCAAATACTCGCCGTATTCCGATTCCTCCGCCTCCTTCGCAGGCTGCGACTTCGTCTCCGTCACGGACGTGGTCTTTTTCTGCTGCGCGGCAAGCTTATCCACCGCCGCCTGGTCTCTTTTTCTTCTCTCTGCCGCAAGCTGTACATCCTCTGCTGCCCGCTCCGTTCCTTCCAACTGTGCAAGCGCAAGATAATCCGCATGCTTCATGGCAATTTCGGAATAGGATGCCTTGCATACTGCGTCTAAGGTATCATCAATTCCCTGTTCCTCGCCAATCATAACTCCCCGGTATCCCATGCCCGGCTCGGAATTTTCCTGTGCCACACATATCAATGTGGAAGCACATAAAGAAAATGTAACCATCCCGACACCGATTCGCTTCATATGTTTTTTAATATTTGTTCCGATATCCTGCTGTGTGAATTCATTTTTTTTCATTCCTTCACCTGCTCTTTACAGTTCATACCTGCCATTCGGCACATCTGTGCCTGCCTGGCTGCCTCTTTTTTATTACAAATTTGTTACATTTGTAATGTAGAGCTATTATAATTAAAAATAACCCCAAGGTCAAGGCAATTAGGCATTTTTCATTGATAACGCTGGTATTTTCTTCCAATTGTATTGCCTGTTTTATGATAAATATCTATATATTTCTAACCTAACGCATCAAATTTTGTGCATTTTTTTATTCCATTTTATGACTTGTTGTTAATAAATTATAAATTTTGTATTTATACAGTATTTTAGATTCCTGTAATATAACTTTCATAATTACAATTTACACTACCCAAATTTGACGGTTGCAGTCGAAGCAAGGAAGTTGTAAACTGTCATTATAAAAAAGGAGTGGCACATGGCAAAATCAGGCGTATACACAGCGAAAAAAAAAGATGGAACCGTGTATTACCGGGCTTCCATCACATACAAAAGAAAACACATCAGCCTGGGAAGCTATCTGTCAGAAGCAGAGGCATATGCCGCTTACCGGGAGGCAGATGATATTCTGCGAAAAGGCAGATACGATATATGGGATTGCAATGATTACAAAACAAAAATGCATAGCCTGCCTTTGGACAAGTTCGTCATTTTACTGAACCTGCGGGAACATGGCCTTTATTTTAAAACCCCAATTTATCTCTACCCAGGATATTTTGAATATTACTTGTCCTCAGATACCGTACTGCTGTTTGACAGGGATGATTTATTTTTCTATGCCAGCCACAAAATTATGATACGGGGAGGCAGGCTGTTTTACTGCGACTACGGTGCGCAGTACGGCATCTTGAGCCGCTACGGACTAAAGAGCTATTCTGTGCCGGGCAGAGATTTCCGTTTTGCCAACGGCAATGCCAACGATTACCGCTATGCAAATATTCAGGTCATCAACCGCTATATGGGCGTTTTATGTATATCCGTGGAGGGACATACCCGTTATCAGGTACTTATTCATGTAGTTGGAAACTATCAGGTTGGCATTTATGAGGATGAGGACACAGCCGCCATTGCATACAACAAGGCTGCTGATATCCTGATGGGAAACGGCATTTCCAAACGCTATATTAAAAATTATATCCCAGGGCTTTCCTCTGCGGAATACAAAGACCGCTACGCCATGACCACTGTCTCACCAAAGCTCTATGCAGTGCGTTGACTCTTCCCTGAAAAAGCAGATAGTATTTCCCTTGACTTTACTATGTCCTTCACTTATAATAATTTTGTGTATGAATAGGCATGGAGCTTAGTTTACTAGGCTCCTTTCATTTTTTAATGTATATAGGCGTTTGCGAAACTCGTCTATATATACAATTTAGTTGTGCAATTATGATAGTTTGTTCGCAGGGATATCTGATGCCGTCGGTACTTTGGTGCTGTATTTTAGCACCTTATGTACCGCTACGCACAACAGCTAAGCGCAAGCGGCCCTGCATCAAACTATCATATTGCACAATACATCAATGTGTAAATACGAGTTTCGCAAACGCCTATTTACTATATACTAGACATTTTCTACATATGGATAATTGTGATACAGCTATATTGGCATACCAAACAATAAATGAACTGAGGAGGAAATTCGATGTCCGTTAAATACGTTTTTGTGACAGGTGGTGTTGTATCCGGGCTTGGCAAAGGTATTACCGCTGCATCCCTGGGCAGGCTTTTGAAGGCAAGGGGCTATAAGGTCACCAGCCAGAAATTTGACCCTTATATTAATATTGATCCGGGAACCATGAACCCGATTCAGCACGGAGAAGTTTTCGTGACGGATGACGGCGCTGAAACAGACCTGGATTTGGGGCACTATGAACGTTTTATTGACGAGAGCCTGAACAAAGGCTCTAACGTCACTACCGGCAAGATTTACTGGAGTATTTTGTCC
>CAMWOF010000197.1 GCA_947175805.1 uncultured Clostridiaceae bacterium | reverse complement strand
GGTTTATTGAGAGGGGGCTGATTCCTGCGCTTGCCAATGAATACGGCATGGATTCTGATATTGTGAAGACATGGTCTGTGATTGATTCGGCGATGCGCTGCGTGGGGAGAATGGCATTTCCGATTTTCTGCTTTTTACTTGTGGAAGGATATTTCCACACAAAGAATATAAAAAAATACTTGGGAAGGCTGTTTGTTTTTGCCTTGGTTTCGGAGATTCCTTTTAATCTTGCCTTCTATAACAGCGTTTGGGCATGGGAGCATCAAAATGTGTATTTTACACTGTTTCTCGGTTTGCTGGCGGTCTGCCTGTGTGACAAAATCCGCAGTGCGAAGTACGGACAGCGTATTTTTTCTATTCTGGTTTTAGTTGCCTTCGGTATCCTTGCGCTCCTTTTGCGCACGGATTATGAATTTGTAGGGGTGCTGTTGATATTTGTATTTTATGTCCTGCATGATAATGAGTTTGTGCGTGATATTGCGGGCGCAGTTACCCTGCTGGGTGCGGGCATGATTGAAATTGCCGGCTTTGTGGCGTTCATCCCGATGCATTTTTATAACGGTGAGCGGGGCTGGCGGCTGAAATATATATTTTACTTGTTTTACCCGGTGCATCTGCTTATTATTGCGTTGGTGAGGATAGCGGTATTTGGGTCGTAGAAAGGAGAAGCTTATGACATTAGGAGAGGTGAGGACGGAGATTGACAGGGTGGACGGACAGATTAAGGAGCTGTTTGCCCAGCGAATGAGGCTGGCGGATAATGTGGCGGCAATCAAGGCGGAGACGGCGGATGCGATATTCAAGCCGGACAGGGAGGAGATTATCATAAGCAGCCTGACAAAGGATGTGGATTCCTCTATCGTGAAGGAATATACAGCGCTGATTAAGCGGATTATGGAAATTAGCAGAAAATATCAGTACGGGCGTACACTGGCGCTTCGGGACTGTTTTCCATTTTCCTATGAGACAGAGGCGCCTGCGGTGGATAGGCTGGCGATGCGCAAGCAGGAGCTTTATATCTGCGATATGTATTCTAAGGACCGGGTGGTGACGGTAAATACCTTCGATGAGATTGGCAGTATGGTAAGCGGCGGCAGCGTGTCTGCGGGTGCAGGTATTCTGGAAAATATCAGCTTTGGTGTGTCAGATGCCCTGCATCAGATGCTGACAAAATACAAGCTGTATATCAATGGCTGCTATGTGAGGGAGGAGGATGGCGTCATGAAAAAGGTGGCGGTGTTTTCTAAAAAGCTCGTTGTCCTGCCGAACCATAACCGATTGAAGATTGTTTTTGTATGCCCGAACAGAAGCGGAAGCCTGAGCAGTATTTTGTCCATGATTTCCGATTACGGTGTAAACCTGACTGAGATACATTCTCTTCCTAACGGGCAGCGGGAGAATTGGAATTATGAATTTTTTCTGGAGCTGGATATGAACCTGTTAAGCCAGGAGGGCAGAGCGCTTATTTTTCAGCTCTCAGAGGAGACAGAGAAATTGGAGATTTTAGGCAGCTATGAAATATAAATTTCTAATCTTTAAAATTAAATCAGTCTGCTATGACTCCACCTTTTATCTGGCAGACCTTTACGGCAGGACGTTAGAGGAGATGGGGCATGAAGTGGAATATTTTTGTACGGACAGTGAGCCGCTGACAAATATGGAGCGTTACGAAGGCGTTCATTTTGACGCCATGCTGGATTTTAATTCCCTGCTGCCGAATCTGGATACAGACGAGGGTGATTTGTTTCTGGACAGGATAGATGCGCCTTTTTATGATTACATTTTAGACCATCCGCTATACCACAATAAGCAGCTAAAGGCGCAGCTTAGGCGGTTTCATGTCATCTGCCTGGATGATGAGCATGCAGATTACATAAGAAGATATTATCCCCACATCAAGTCTGTGTCGGTGCTGCCTCTCTGCGGACTGCCGTTTTTAGCGGGCAGTGAGGGATATCAGGTATCTAAGCTCTATCAGAGCGGAGCGATAGAGACGCTGGATTTTACGCACCGATCAATCAATGAGATTCCAAAGAGCCGTGATATTATATTTACCGGCACCTTTTCGGATTCCAATATTATATATAAGAAAATATGCACCTTTGACCAGCCGTTCTCGGATGAGATGAAGCGGCTCTGTGAGCTTCTGCTTGCGGAACCCTCCATGAACTTTGAGACGGCGATGCTCCGGCTGGCGGGGGAGCAGGATTTGAGCGCTTCACTGGGAAAGACAGGCACAGGGTCTGACAAAGGTTTGGAAAATGGCATAAATATCCCTGATCGTTTATATACGTTCTTTATGGTGGATATGTTTGTAAAATCTTACTTTCGGGAGCGGGTGCTGGAGTCTGTGCTTCAGACGGGAAGAAAGCTGGCAGTGTACGGCGGTATGTGGGACTTATGGGATACAAAATATGCCTCGCAGCTGGAGATTCACGACATGGTTCCCTTTAAGGATTCCCCGAGAGTGCTTGCCTCCGCAAAAATTGCAGTTAATGTGATGCCTTGGTTTAAATCCGGTATCCATGACAGGGTGCTCACTGCCATGCGAAGCGGCGCAGTGAGTTTAACCGATACAAGTAAAATGCTGTCCCGCTGCTTTACGGATGGGAAAGAGCTTCTTACGTATGAATTAGAGCATTTGGATTTGATTCCGGAAAAGCTTGAGCGATATTTGTCCGATCATGCTGCATTGGAGCAGCTTTCTGTCGGGGGACAGGCGGCGGTGGAGGCTTCCCATACGGAAAAAGCCCGCTGCATGCGCCTGTGTGAAATAATTGGGCTGACCGGCGATGGTTATTGCTGAGCAAGATGTGTTTTGCGGTAATTTTTTGGCGTCATTTTCATGAGCTTTTGAAAGGTCTCCGTGTAGTAGCTTCCGCTGTTAAAACCGCAGGATAGAGCAATGTCTGTGATGCTCTTGTTGGTGCCGGTAAGAAGCGCTAAGCTGCTTCGAATCCGATACGAGGTCAGATATGCCATTGGTGACTGGTGCAGAGTCGCTTTAAAGAGAGCACAGCACTTGCTCTCACACATCATTCCGGAAGCGGCGATGTCTGAAAGGGAAAGCTTTTTCTGATAGTGAAGCTGGACGAAGGTAATCATTTCCTTCAGGGAATTCATTCTGGCGGTGTTCGGTTCCCCTTGATGGGATCTGTGCGTGTTTTGGTAGAGCAGGTTCCAGAAGGCATAGATATCCTGCATAATTGTCAGGGCATATTCCTTTTCGTCCGACAGCACCAATTCAAATATTTCCCGAATCAGGGCGGATGCATCCTTTTGCCAGCCGGAGGAATGCATAATAATGGCATCCAGACCATTATCAAAGATGACCGGATTGATAAAACGGGCCTCCAGCCCCGGATTTGTTACCAGGCAGGAGGGATTCAGCAAAAGCACCATATAGTAGCAGTCACTGTCCTTTTCTGACTGGCAGAAGTGCAGCCGGTTGGCATTTACAAACAGGCTGTCGCCATGTGCCAGCTCATAGGTTTTATCATTGACATAATAGGTCATACTGCCCTCTAATACATAAATACATTCTACCTCCGCATGCCAGTGGCAGGGCGCTTTTTTGTCCGTATACCAGGACTGGTGGCAATAGCGTGCTTTGATTGGCAGCAAGGAAGTATTGTAGTCAACATTTTCGGATAAATTGGAATTAAGAACTAAAGTGCTTTCGCCCATGTGTCAGTCTCCTTTACAGGAAAAATATTTAGCAGCTCTCTGAAAAAACTCCCTGAAAAACTATGCGATTTTGATAATTTTTGCAGGATTGTTATAAAATTATAGCATTTTGTGATAGAAAACGCAAATATTTCGTTGTATTATAAGCGCGTAGATTGAATTTGCCCCCCATATTCGGGTTGTATGCATATAAATGCTGCAGCCCGTTTTTAATTTTTTTTTATTTTTATCATAGCCAAATCCCCGATAATAGGTTATACTGATGATAGCCTGATGGGATTGGCTTATTTTTTATCATCTTATCTCATGAGAGCTTGTATTATTTAGAGTTGGCAGGTTGGAAGCATGATAAGCATATATAGGACAGACGATAATATTATTCATGAATTACAGGAATATGAGGAAGGCACATGGATTTGCATGACGAAGCCCTCTATTGATGAGATTCAATCCGTTGCACAGCGATTTTCTCTTGACCCCGCAGATGTGCGGGCAGCATTGGATGATGAGGAGAGCGCACGTGTCAGCTTAGAGGACGATTATACCCTGATTCTGGTGGATATCCCTATGTCGGAGGTTCGTAATAATACGGAGGCATATACCACATTTCCGCTGGGCATTATTTTGACAATGGGCCATATTATCACGGTTTGCGCGGAAGAGACGCCGATTCTGAATTACTTTGTCAAGAGCACTGTCAGGGATTTCAGTACAAAGAAGCAGATGCGGTTTCTGTACCAGATTTTGTATAGGTGCTGCGTGACCTACCAGATGTATCTGCGGAATATTAACCGCAAGCGGATTCAGGTGGAGGAGCGTATCAATGAAAAGACAGAGGATTCTGATTTGATTAACCTTCATGAGCTGGAGTCTAACCTTGTATATTTTGCCACTTCCCTGCGGGGAAACGGTGCGGTGTTAGAACGTCTCACCAGGTATGAGCGGATTAAGCAGTATCCGGAGGACAAGGATTTGCTGGAGGATGTGCTGATTGAGAATAAGCAGGCAATTGAGATGACTCAGATTTACCGTGATATTATCAATGGTACAAGGGAGCTGATGAGTGCGGTGCTGGATAACCGTCTGAATATCACTATGAAGTATCTGACGGCAATCACCATCGTGATGGCGATTCCAAACATCGTTTCCGGCTTGTACGGCATGAATCTAAACAGTGCAGGCATGCCCTTTGTGACATGGGAGAGTGGCTTTGCCGTCATTTGCTGTATTATTTTGGTAATCTGCGCCATATCCATGTGGGTGCTGCGCAAGACAAAGATGATGTGAACGATAAGCACGAACGCAGACTCGAAAAAAATGCAACTGCTGCTTGCAGAAGGTTGCATTTTTAAGAGGCTATGTGAGAGCAACGAACATCGAGCGGCGAAGGCGCGAGATGAGCGTTCGTGCATATAGAAAAGGTAAAAAAGAACAGCTTGCTTGCAAGCAAAGGTGCTTCTGTGCGGACATATGTGAGAGCAACGAACATCGAGCGGCGAAGGCGCGAGATGAGCGTTCGTGCAT
>CAMWOF010000196.1 GCA_947175805.1 uncultured Clostridiaceae bacterium | reverse complement strand
ACTATATCTTGTGTCTGTTTTTCGCTAAACAACAAAAAACGGTATATAATTCCATTTATTATCCCGCCCGGCTATCAGATGTCTGATAATTTCCCGCGTATGATACCGTTTGGTATTCAATTAAAAGAACCGAACCACAATATCTTGTGTTTAATCGCATTTTTCACAATTAAAAAATACAAGATTTTGTAGACATAATTTTATTTCTTTGCTATAATAAATTTTGCACCGTTATGAACGGACAGAAAAACATCAAATGATATTTCATACTATAATCTTAAATTTTGTACATGGCAATAAAATTATCTTGATGGGAGTTCAATAAAAGCAAGGGAGGATTTACAATGAAGGTAATTAAAAGAGATGGCACCACTGTCACTTATGACAGAAGTAAGATCGTGACAGCCATCCAGAAGGCAAACGCAGAAGTGGAGGATAAGGAGAAGGTTTCTGTTGACAAAATCGACGAGATTATCGAAGGCATTGAGGCAAGAAGACGTAACCGGATTCTCGTTGAGGATATCCAGGATATTATCGAACAGGAGCTGATGGCCGACGGCAAGTTTATTCTGGCAAAGACATATATTATCTACCGCTATTCCAGAGAGCTTGTGCGCAAGGCAAATACAACCGATGACTCTATTTTGAGCCTGATTAAGAACCGCAATAAGGACGTTATGGAGGAAAACTCCAACAAAAACGCCACGGTTGCTTCTACCCAGCGGGATTTGATTGCCGGAGAGGTTTCCAAGGATTTAACAAAACGGCTTTTACTGCCAGAGAAGATTTCCAAGGCACACGAAGAGGGTGTCCTTCATTTTCACGATGCCGATTATTTCTTACAGCCAATCTTCAACTGCTGTCTGATTAATATTGGGGACATGTTGGACAACGGCACAGTCATGAATGGCAAGCTGATTGAAAGTCCAAGGAGCTTTCAAGTAGCCTGTACTGTCATGACACAGATTATTGCCTCCGTTGCCAGCAGTCAGTACGGCGGCCAGTCCGTGGACATCCGCCATTTGGGCAAGTACCTGCGAAAGAGTTATGATAAATACAAATCAAGGATGATGGCTGAATACGGTGATGCTCTCTCAAGTGAGATGTTAGAGAACATCGTCAACGAGCGCCTGACAGACGAGCTTCGCTCCGGTGTACAGACGATTCAGTACCAGATTAATACGTTGATGACCACCAACGGGCAGTCTCCTTTTGTCACACTGTTTCTGAATTTGCAGGAGGGTGATGAATATATCAAGGAAAATGCCATGATTATCGAGGAAATTTTGAGACAGCGTCTTGAGGGCATTAAGAATGAAAAGGGCGTCTATGTTACCCCTGCCTTTCCGAAGCTTGTCTACGTTCTGGATGAGCACAACTGCTTAAAAGGCGGCGAATATGATTACCTGACCGAGCTTGCTGTAAAATGTTCTGCAAAGCGCCTATATCCTGACTACATTTCCGCCAAGAAAATGCGTGAAAACTACGAGGGCAACGTATTTAGCTGCATGGGCTGCAGAAGCTTCTTAAGCCCATGGAAGGATAAGGACGGCAACTATAAATGGGAAGGACGCTTCAACCAGGGTGTTGTCAGCCTGAATCTTCCCCAGATTGGTATTCTGGCAAAGGGAGATGAGGATAAATTCTGGCGGCTGATGGATGAACGTCTGGAGCTTTGCTATGAAGCGCTGATGTGCCGCCACAATGCCCTGTTGGATATCACCTCCGATGTCAGCCCGATTCACTGGCAGTACGGCGCCATCGCCAGACTGCCGAAGGGTGCAAAGATTAATGATTTGCTGATGGACGGCTATTCCACAGTTTCCCTCGGCTATATCGGTATTTATGAGGTGACGAAGCTGATGAAGGGTGTCAGCCACACCACGCCGGATGGTCAGGAATTCGCCCTGCGCGTTATGAATTATATGCGCGCTGCAACCAAGCGCTGGAGGGAGGAGACAGGTCTTGGCTTCAGCTTATACGGCAGCCCTGCAGAGTCTCTGTGTTATCGCTTTGCAAGAATTGATTTGGAGCGGTTTGGCAGTATTCCTGATGTGACGGACAAGGGCTATTACACCAACTCCTACCATGTAGATGTACGTGAGACGATTGACGCTTTCAGTAAATTCACATTTGAAAGCCAGTTCCAGAACATTTCCTCCGGCGGTGCTATCTCCTATGTAGAGATTCCGAATATGCGGAATAATCTGGATGCACTGGCTGAGGTCGTCCGCTTTATCTATGACAATATCCAGTACGCAGAGTTCAACACGAAGTCTGATTACTGCCATGTCTGCGACTACGATGGCGAGATTATCATCAATGATGATAACGAATGGGAATGTCCACAGTGCGGCAACAAGGACCACAATAAAATGAATGTCACCCGGAGAACCTGCGGTTATTTAGGAGAAAACTTCTGGAATGTAGGCAAGACCAAGGAAATTAAAGCCAGAGTTTTACACCTGTAGGCAATCCTGTCTTTTACAGGAGCTTACCACAGTACAGGAACATGCATATAAGTCCACGATTGATAGGAGTAACATATGAATTATGCTGACATAAAGAATTATGATGTTGCCAACGGTCCCGGCGTCCGGGTTTCCCTTTTTGTTTCCGGCTGCACGCACCACTGTAAGGGGTGCTTCAACCCGGAAACCTGGGAATTCACCTATGGCAACCTGTTTACGGAACACTCTGTAGCCAAAATTCTCGATTATATGAAGCCGGACTACATCCGCGGGCTTACTGTACTGGGTGGAGAGCCTTTTGAACACCCAAACCAGACCGCTTTAGTATCTTTCTTGAAGTGCGTGCGGAAAACATATCCCGACAAGAGCATATGGGTTTACACCGGCTATACCTTTGAGACGGATTTGCTGAAAACAATGGCGGAAAAGTGGCCTGAGACCATGGAGATGCTGTCCTATATAGACGTTTTGGTGGACGGCGAATTTATAGAAGAGCAAAAAGATATCGGACTCCGGTTCCGGGGTTCCTCCAACCAGCGGATTATACTGGTACAGGAATCCTTAAAAGCAGGTGAAACTATCCTATGGGACGATTCCCAGATGTTTACACTGGAGCATAATAAATAATTGCCAAGGAGTTTTGATTTATGGAAAATAACCATATTACACATGCGGATATTGCCGTAAAAAAATTAAGGGCGAATACCACGCTTCCCACCTACGGGTCCGACTGGGCTGCCGGAGCGGATTTATATGCGTCTCTTTCTGAGGACATAACCGTTATGCCCGGCGCTACAGAGTTTATTCCCACCGGGCTGGCTATGGAGATTCCTGTGGGTTATGCGGGCTTTATCTATGCCAGAAGCGGGCTGTCCTGCAAGCAGGGATTAGCACCCGCAAACAAGGTCGGAGTCATTGATGCCGACTACAGGGGGGAAATCATGGTGGCGCTCCACAATCACAGCAAAGAGCCTGTCACCGTAAAGAACGGAGAGCGCATTTCCCAGATTGTAATTGCACCTTATCTTCGGGCGGATTTTAAAGAGGTCTTTGAGCTTTCTGATACCGTGCGGGGTGAAGGAGGCTTCGGGTCTACCGGAAGTCATTAATCCACCAAAAAAACACACCAAAAGGCAAATTGGTGTGTTTTTTTATTACTCTGCTGTCAGACGGATATAAGTTTTCCCCTTTTTTAATTTCCTGCCCTTTAAAGCGGCAAGCTCCGGCACGGTCACAAGCTGATAGCCCCGGTCTATTAATTCCGGCACCAGACGTTCTACAGCCTCCGCAGTCGGCTCATATAAATCATGCATGAGGATAATATCCCCATCCTGCACATTATCCAAAACCGCCTCCACAGTCTTATCCGCATTTCTTGTCTTCCAGTCCCTCGTGTCCAGCGACCACAAAATGGCAGGCGCCTTAATCAACGACAGCACCGTATCATTATAAGCGCCATAAGGCGGCCTCACCAGACACGGCGTTACTCCCGCTGCCTTTTTTATCTGATCTTTGGTTCTTTTGATTTGCTTCTCCACCTTACTTTCCGAGATAGCTGTCAGCTTCGGATGGTTATAGCTGTGATTTCCAATCTCACAACCCAGGGAGATTGCCCGGTTTATCTGGTCTGCAAATTTCTCCACCCGGTATCCCATAACAAAAAATGTTGCGTGCGCCTGGTATTGCTCTAACACATCCAATATACGGTCAGTCGGCCCATCGCTTGGTCCGTCATCAAAGGTCAGTGCAATGGCCGGCTGGTCTGGATTTCCGATATGTTCCATCTGCGTCATCACATCCGCTTTCCCTCCGTCAGACATCCGATGCCCCTTCTTCATGACAGCCGCAGCCCCGGATGCCCCCATATAAGGCAATGCGGGCTGGACTTCTGCTTCTGTCACCATCTCCGTCCCCTGCGGGACTTCTGCTCCTGTCACCATCTCCGTCTCCTGCGGGACTTCTGTTGCAGGACTGTCTGCCTCTGCCACCACATCCCCGATTTCTTTGGTTGTCTCGCTCGCCTCTGTATCCGATACGGCAGTATTTTTCCCTGCTGCCGCCGTCTGCTGCACTGTTTTCTTCTTCTGGTCAGCCAGCACCGTAAAGATTCCGCCCAAAGCTACCGTAACGCAAAACAGAATACAGAGCACGCGTATGTATACTGCAATATTCTTCATTCGTCAATCATTTCCTTTCTTATCTATTTTACACCATATTTCAGAAAAAATCTATTCAAGAAGTCAAATATACCATGCAAGTGCCAAGCAGAATACCGGACGGGGCAAGAATCCAAACCAAAAACATTGACAATTTTTTTCAAATATTCTACTATAATAAATAGAAATTATAAACATTGTTTGAGGAGGATATAAATGAACGAGCAGAAATTAATTAACAAGCGTATTTTAGGCTGCTGGACTACCATGGTTACTATTCTGATTGCAGCCTATTTGCTAGAGGTTTTTAAACACTCCCGTACAATAGGATATGTCCTTATATTCAGTGCAGTCACAGCAATACCACTTATCATTTCCTGGATGATTTTTAAGCAGCATGAGTCTGCGCCTGCCATTCGGATTATGTGCATGATTGGATTTTCCATTACATATTCATTTGTACTTTTTACCGGTAACACAGTTGCCGTATTCGTGTATGCATGGCTGCTCTTGATTGCATTTACCATGACAAGCGATATGAAATCAGTGATCGGATTTGGCAGCATTACGGTATTATTAAATATAATATCTACGGTTTACGATATCATTGCC
>CAMWOF010000195.1 GCA_947175805.1 uncultured Clostridiaceae bacterium | reverse complement strand
CATGTATCTGTATGTGTAAATCAATCATAGATTAGCATACCTGCATTGTCAAGAAACTTTTGCATCCACAGACTGTTGCCTGTGGGAACGCAAAACAAAGGAGTGAGCTTATGATAAAAGACAAGACTGACCGCAGGGTTCTCCGCACGGAACGCCGGCTGGAGGATGCCCTGGTATCCCTCTTACAGACAAAACCGATACAACAAATTTCCGTGCGGGAGCTTTCCGAGGCAGCGAACATTACCCGTGCGACCTTTTATACCCATTACCGGGATCCACTGGATATGCTGCGGCATCTGCAGGACAAGACAGTAGAGCAGATTATTGAAATCATTAATACAACGCTGAATGTACATACCTCAGAATTTTTTATACAGCTGTTCCGCTACATTGCCAATGACGTGCGACATCCAAACCTGTTATTTATCCCTATTGGCGAAGACTCCACATTTCAGCGCATCGGGTTTATGATTATCGAGCAGCACATGATGACCTGGACCCGCCTGCACCAGAATGCCAGCACTGTGGAATATGAATACTATTGCACCTATATTGTCTTTGGCTGTATTTCCATTCTCTACAGATGGATAAGCACCGGCATGAAAGAGACACCGGAAACTATGGCAAAAATGGCGCAGACCTTTATTCCCACGGGAAAGCTGTTTGTAAGATAAGTCTGAGATGTATATGCCGGCTCCTACTATAATAAGTCACGCCTGCTTTGCAATACCAGCTCCTCAATCAAGATAAAATATATGCTGCTCTGTCTGCCGGGTATAACGGAAGTACGGTATCGTAGAGTCTCCGCCAAGTTCCAGCCGCCCATCCTTTCCCGTAATGGAAAGATACCCCTCGGTTCCGTTTTGCATTGTGGCGATGACGCAGTTTTCGTCCACGCTGACCGTGCCGTTTATAATATCCGCATACTTTGCCCGCAAAAGCCCATGTACCTTTAAATCCCCCTTTACCGTCAAGGTTCTGGTGCGAAGATTTTTTCCCACAAACAGGCAAGTATCCTCCTCCACAATCAACTCACTGTTTACGGTCAGGCTCCCAAAACATCCAAAGCAGTTTTTATCAACAGACAATGTTCCATAAAATGTACCGGGGCACTCTGTATTGTACGTTGCGTACCAGTCCATATTTTCTTCGATTTTGTCCAAAATCCCCTCATAGATCCCCATGGAATGTGCAATCTCATAAAAATCTGCCCGCCGCTCTCTGCCGTAATACCGCTCGACAAACGCGTCATCCGCATGGTAAGTAACTGTGCTGCCCCAAAGGACAGTTCCCGCAAACTGCGGAAATACATCATCTGCATTTACAATATTAAAAATATTCGTAGCCTTGAAATTATTTTCCTCCGACACTCCGAATGCACCAAAGGTATAACAGTTACAGTTTCCCTCAAAAATGCCCTGCTGCGGCAATATGACTCCCGCCAGTATATCTGCAATACCGCCGCCAAAGCCTGCACCGGTCACTGTCACGGTAAAACGGCTTTCTTCTTTTTTCATCTCCTCTAAAATATCAGAAAACTGACGCTTAACATACCTTATCACTCTGCCATTTTCGGTTTCCTCCACCTCCGGTACATCGAAGGCCAGTTTTAAAAGCCTCTGATACAGCAGCCAGGAATTCTCGTAAAATCCCTCTAAAAAGCCATTTTTGCAGGTCAGCCCGCCGGGAAAGCACTGCCACTGTGCAGCGTTTATATCCTCCGTTTTGATTCCGATTAATATGTTAAACTTTTCCTGGCTGTTATATTCAGATTTTCGCATAATACCGGTTACAATTTCCACACCGGCACTGACCTCCCCATATATCTGTACTGCATCATGGCGAAATGACTGCAGGTTGGCATACCCATTCCTGGACAGCGTATCATTCCAGCTCGGCACGCCTACAACATAACCGTTTCCAATGCGGTTTGTATCCCGCATAACATGAAACAGCATTTTTGCGGTATACGGATTGTAGAGCATCTGCACCCTGTTTTCCGACTTTCGCCTGACATAAGCAGGAATCCCCTTTGCCTCCATGGCAGTGGATACATGGTAAGAAAGCTCCTCATAAAACTCCCTGTACACTGGCTCCATCACTACCTGGCGCTGCTCATACTCCCCGCTTGTCCATGGCAGCAGCTTATCCATGTTCACTGCACACACCCGGTCTACCGGATATTTACAGCGGTGAAACGGGTTCATGCTGTATTTTGTCGCAGCAGATTCAAATACAAAATATACCGAATCTTCATAAAACTCCACTTCCTCCACCATCGGCGGAAAAACAAGCTCATCCTTCAGCTCACAGACCGCATTTTCAAAATTGTCCTCTTCCATATGTAGCTCATATACATGCACAAGAGATGCCTTGGTTCTGCCATAGGAGGAATCCACAAGCAGGCATACTCTGCCGTTGATATTCTGAATAGCAGCACCATTTGACAATTCCGGCAAAAAAAGCTCATCCTGCTGATAAAGCCCGGAAACACCCTGGCGTTCTTCATAGGAAAACCCCCTGAGCACGCTGACACTGTCATTGCCTCTCTCAAAAACACCAACCCATAAAAGCCCGGCATAGCAGGTCACAAAGGAAGCCTCACAGCTAATCGCATAGGTAGCATCATAATCCAGGGAAACGCTGTCTTCCCCGGCAGCTACCGCCCGGCACAGACGGTCATAAGAAATTTTGCTTAAGGCATTATCCCCGCTTTTTGCAACCCAGAGATTTTCACCGTCATAAGTGATGCCCCCCACATGATTCTTATCCTCTAACACCACTGTGGTCAGATATTCCTTTGTTACTGCATCCAAAATGTAAAGCACGGAATTGTATACGGCCTTTCCATCATATGCCGAAACAGCAATATAATCACCGGCAAAGCAAAGCCCCTGGGGAATCATATTTCTGGTGCTTTTTCGCCTCGCATCCTCATAGCGGATGCACTCCCCTTGCTGATTAATTCGTAACGAAGCCGTTACATTCGTCCGCATCAGTCCCGGAATTGGAAAGCTGTCCTCTACATCCACCACCCTGCCAAAATCACTATATTTTTTGACTACATCCTTCATCCGGTACTCAAAGCGGTATCCTGTGGAGGTGTCTCCCATCAGATAAAAATACACACAGAAAAAAAGCAGTGCAAAAGCAGCCGCAAGCATAGTGACCATTCTGCCCATTATTTGATTTTTCTGGTTATCCTTCCTCATACGATCCTCGTTGGTGTCTGTCACATATCCGTAAATAAAGGGGAAAACGCATTTTTACATTTTCCCCTGTGCTGCTGAATATATTTATTTACTTTTTTGCAGACTAAAATTCATCCATGAAAATATTGATACGGCAGCTTAATTGTCCAACAGATTCTGGAGACGGCTTTTCACCTCTGAAGAAGTATTTAGTATGGTTTCGTTGGAAGCAGCAATTTCCTCCGTCACCGCCGCTAAGCCGTCAGTCCTGCTGTTGACAGCCGCAATCGTCTCAGTCAGTTTCTTTGCATTTTCCTGAATCGATGCAACCGCCGTCAAAATATTTTTCTGGGTTTCACTGCTCCTCGCAGCTGTCTCCCTTGAGCCGGAAGCAAGCTGGTTAATCTCATCAGCAACCACTGCAAAGCCCCTGCCCGCCTCGCCTGCTCTCGCCGCCTCAATTGAAGCATTCAATGCCAGCAAATTCGTCTGGGAAGCAATTGAAACCACCTCTACATTATTTGCCTCCAGCTCATTAATATAGTCGTTAATCTGTTCCATGTAATGTATCAGGGCATCGCAAAATTCAGCTACCTGGTGCATACTGCCGGTAATATCCGTACATTCCTTTGCACTCTCCGAGCTTCCCTGTGTCATGGCGTCCACAGCCTCATATATCGTCTCAAACTGCAGATTGATTGCCTCGATTGTCTCGACAATATTCTGCTGCTGGAGCTGCATGCTGTCTCTATCACTGGTGACCTCATCTGCAAGGCGAAGCGCCTTGTTGCGCTCCTCCTCCACCTGTGCCTTAATGTAGTGGATACAGTTGTCATTGTAATTAAAGCCGTTAAATATGGCATGCGCCATCTGCTCACAGGTATCGTACCCACAGCAGGAGCAGTTAATTTTTCTGGACTCCGGCGTAGTCTTGCCCATCCCGTTAAAGATTGTATCAAGCTGTTCCCTGCTCGGAACCTTATAGCCACATTCCTTAGAACGGTCAGTATAAGAACATAAATAGTCCTCAAGGTTAAGATTCGCAAACTGCTTATTCAACATATCCAGACGCTGCTTCGGTGTCATCTTTCTCGACCAGGTATGCCGCCACTTATCATTCTTACTGCGTTTTTTAATCTCCAACAGCTCCATCAGCACATCATCGGAAGCATTCTTTTCCGGCTCTGTGCCTGTGCCGTAAATACAGCCATTGGCACAGTTTAAGGCATCTATAAACAGGTACGGCGTCTTACTCTGGGCAATGCGGTGCTTATTCTGCTCCAGATAATGGTACATATGGCTCTCACCCTCGCACTGCCGGATGAAAGCATCCTCACCGAGAAACCAATATACATTCTCCTTCAAACCGCCCGGCATCGGATAAATGGAGCCCAAGCCATACTCAATCTCATCCGTGCAGGAGGGACCGGAAATGTGATGCTCTTTTACATATTTCATGAGATGGTCAAAGGTCACATTCCAGGTTATCATGCCTTTGCCGCGCTCTGACTGAATCTCTGCTTTCTTGGCAATACACGGGCTGATAAAAGCCAGCTTGTCCGTAATACCCATCGTCTTTCTGGCATAAACTGCCGCACACATCATTGGACTCTGAACCGGAAACAGCTTTGGAATCAGCTCCGGGATATACCGCTCAATATATCCGACCACCGCCGGACACGGCTGAGAAATCCCGCCCATAAAATTATATTTCTGCACATAATTCAAATATCCCCATGTGGTAATATCCTCCCCAAAGGATACGCTAATCATCCGATTCACGCCAAGAGACTTTAAGCCGCCCAAAACGCTCTCATACTCTCTCGGGTAATTTGCCAAAAACGCAGGTGCAATCAAAATGGAAACCCGCTCTCCCCGCTTTAATGCAGCAAAAAATGCCTCTGTATCATCAACGAACTCTCTGGCATTATGCTCGCACGCATCGAAGCATGCGCCGCAGGCAACACATTTGCTGCCGTCTACCTGTATTACGTTATTGCCCTCCGCATCCTTGCTGGCGATCATCGCCCCTTCACAGCTGCATGCACCAATACATTTATTGCAACCCACACAA
>CAMWOF010000194.1 GCA_947175805.1 uncultured Clostridiaceae bacterium | reverse complement strand
TACATTGAGTGAGGAAAACAATCCGTACATAAAGCAGTTTTTAGAGAAAGAATTGGGGGCAGGAAAGTTTGATTGACGCAAAGGATTTACAGTTCCGAATGCTCCATTTCCGTTCCTTGCTTAAATCGCTTCTTCAGGGGAAGGTAGTATATCAACATCATGAACAGCGGTTGCTGCCACGATAAGGCTATGACATACTCAGTCAGTTTTATGTTCGTAGAAAAAATGCCAACTATAAAGGCGGCAACGGAAGAAACCATAATTAACCGTTTGGTAAATACCACCTCAGATTCCGTAACTATGTCGTTTTTTCTGATGGTTGTTACCCTAAGTAATATTGCGAAAATCAGAATAAATATCGTCGCAAACAATACAGCTAAGACTACTGTAAGAAAAATCATAGCTCCGTTGAATCCTGCAACTGCAAGGTTAGCTAATGGTGTAAAATCAGAACCGTCAATATCTATGTTGTCCACATATTCAATTGAATTTTCTCCTAGCATTGCATTATATATTTCTCTTATATATCCGACTGAAAATATCCAGTTAAGTATTGATACTGCGACCAGAAGAACTCGTCTGACTAAATCTTTGTTCATTATCATTGCTCCACTAACTTCATATTTATTTCTCTGTACTATTCCAGTATAACATACGGCTGATTTGATTTCTAGTACTACATCAATTCCATCTGTTTATCTATACTGTTTCATTCAAAACTCAAGTAGAATATCCGGTGTTTATTTGCTATAATAACCAATGGAATGAAATTCTGATTTTCTTAGCAATTATGTATAACATAAGTAGCTAAATTGCAACGATTGTTATATTGGAGAATATGAGGCTTTAAGGTACGATAATTGTGGAGGTGGAAAGACATGATATTTTCAGAAAAACTACAATTGATTCGTAAGAGTAAAGGATTCACACAAGAGGAATTAGCAGAAAAACTATCAGTATCAAGACAGGCAGTTGCGAAGTGGGAAGCGGGACAGGTGTATCCGGATATTTACAATTTGATTCAAATCAGTAATTGTTTTAATGTTACGATAGATTATTTGGTAAGAGACCAGGAATGTATGTTGAGTTGTACCGATAATACGAATCGAGACTTAGAGCAATTAATTGAATTTAGACTGGAAGCAAATGTAAATACATATGCTGCATATATGAATGAAGTAGATTCAACTAGATTGAATTCTCATGATTTTACATATAGCAATGGACCATATACATATCATGATACATATGTTGGTGGGGAGCAATTTGCTGGAGAAGAAGCCATTTGGTATGAAGGAGAAGCAGTGTATGCAATGAACTATGTGGGGCGTGTAGTTGGTCAGCAATTCAGCGGTGATTTTTTGAAAGAAGCACTTCGTAAAGCTGATAAGGCTATGCCATACAGAGGTCCTGAATATTATCAATCAGGCGAATATACATATAAGTGTAATGTGGTAGGAGATTTTTCATGGTTTCAAGGACATGAAGAAATTTTTTGTAATCAAGAAAAGGTGTATGAGTGTTATTTTCATGGCGGATTGATGAAGTAGAGGAAGTGGGTTTCCTAAATGAGAATTTCAGGAGAAGGAATATGGACTGTATGGACTTAAGCCCCTGCTTACAAAAGAGGGATTTGGAGAATTTAATACAGCGCTATCATTTTCAGAAGGATGATTTGCCGATGCTGCAAAGCCTGTATAAAGCAGTACTGCCGCTGATTCATGCCCGGGCGTACTCTCTGTGGAAACCATCAGCTTTGGAGACGGGGATGGAAGATTACAGTGCAGTTCTTTTAACCCTGGGTGACGGCATAGATGCCCTGCAGGAGGTATATCTTGAGCGGCAGTGCATATCAGAGGCTTATATGCTGGACTGCATCGGGCTATCGCTGCTTACCGGGGCATATGAGGATTATGCGGGGCGGATGCAGCTTCGGACAGGTATGCGGGCAGTGCGGCTGCATTTTATCGGTGAGAGATATCCTTTTTCCATGTTGGACAAAATAGCGGATCTAGTGGGAAAAACGGATATCTCATACAATGCGCAGTATGTCATGACACCGAAAAACAGTGTGGCGTTTTTACTGGAGTTAGAGGCATCAGATATACCGACGGCGGGCGTTTTAGAGGGTGCCCACCGCGCGGCAGCCCGCAGTTCTCTCTGTCATGTCCGTTTGGCGTATATTTGTGAAAACTGTGCCAATATGGACTGCCCGTACCGGCAGAAGGAAGATTATAATTACGGATACCAGAGGATTTTTGGCAGCCGTAAGGTATAAAGACCGCAGAATAGGAGCGAGGGGGCAATACAATAAAGGAGGGAGAAAATGTCAGATATGGGTCTGTTGCATGTTTATACGGGGGAGGGAAAGGGAAAGACGACGGCAGCAGTGGGTTTAAGTGTCCGGGCTGCAGGCTGCGGTAAACGCGTTGTATTTGCCCAGTTTATGAAGGGAGCCGCTACGGGGGAGTTAGCCGGTATGCAGCGCAGTCCTGGTATCGAGATTATCAGGTGCGAGGAGGCATTTCCCTTTTACAACCAGATGAATGAGGAAGAAAAGAAGCGTCAGAGCAATTGCCACAACACAATATTAGAGCAGGTGCTTGCTAGAGTAGAGAAGGGAGCATGCGATATGGTGATTTTAGATGAGGTCACATATCCCTGCCGCTGGGTGTTATTAGATGAGGCGTTATTAAGGCAGCTGCTTGATACGGCAAGGGGGCAGGCAGAAGTGGTTTGCACCGGGCGCGATGCGCCGCAGTGGCTGCTTGACCGGGCAGATTATATTACTGAAATGCAGTCTGTGCGTCATCCCTATGATAAAGGCGTAAGGGCGCGGGAGGGGATTGAGTATTAAATGAGAAGCCCCGATTGCCTGTATCTGTTTTGTGTCTGTTTTATATCTGTTTTGTATCTTATGCATCTTATGTATCTTTTATGTTTTTGACTGAATTAAGGTATGATTTGGTTTGCTTGAATTAAGGTATGATTTATATTGTAAATTTTGTGAAAAGTGATATAATTGGAATATATATTTTTGCATTATGGACATCACAGAGGAGGATGAGGGGTTATTATGAGAGAACGTGTATCGTTTATACATTCCATTGGAACGAAGATTCGGGTGCTGGTCATTGGAGCTGCCTTGCTGGTAGGACTGTTGATGGTATGGAACTATTCGCCGAAAATGAAAAAACAGATTATTACCACTTCTGACAATTACCTAAATGACATTGCGATTGCCTATGGAAGATGGATTGGTGAGAACATAAAAAATGTTGGCGCAGAGTCTGCGCTGGCGGCGGATTATCTATCGGAATTTCTTACTGGTGTAGGGATTGAAGGGCTGGATTCCAGTTACATTTATGTTGTGGATGCGGAGGGCACCATGCTGTACCATCCCACTGCGGATAAGATTGGACAGCCGGTGGAAAATGTCGTTGTCAAGGGTATTGTAGCAGATATCGCTGCCGGAAAGAAGGTAGAGAACGGAGTAGTTACTTATGAGTATAAGGGCGTAATGAAGCATGCTGCCACCTATGTAAATGAAACACAGGATTTCGTTTTGATTGTTACGGCGGATGAGGACGAGGCGATTAAGAGCCTTTCCAACATTAACAGAGTGGGCTGGCTGGGCATGATTTTTGCGGTGGTGGTTTGTGGTATCCTTTCCTTTATCGTAGTTACTTTGATTACAAAGCCGATATTAAAGCTTTCCGATACGGTCATTACCCTGTCGGAGATGGATTTTTCGGAAAATGCTGATGCCCGGCGTCTGGCTCAGAGCAGGGATGAGATTGGGATGATGGCGCAGGCGCTGGGAATCCTACGGGAAAAACTGGTTACAGTGGTCGAGACCATCAGGGACAGCAGTGAGATGCTGTCAGAGGCGGCAGAACAGTTAAAGGAGGACGCTGCAGCTACGAGTACCACCATGAACCAGGTGGACACTGCGGTAGGTGATATTGCCGGCGGTGCATCCTCCCAGGCAGCGGAGACACAGCGCGCTTCAGAAAATGTACTTATGATTGGCGATATGGTAGAGAATACCAGCGGAGAGGTAACCCAGGTAATGGAATATTCTAACCGTATGCAGACGGCAAATGAAAATGCCAGAAAGATACTGCAGGATTTGGGTGAGATAAACGAGCGGGCAGAGCAATACATAGATATTATTGCAGAGCAGACGAACGAGACGAATACCTCGGCGATGAAGATAGGCGAGGCGACAAAGATTATTGCAGAAATTGCGGATCAGACCAATTTGCTGTCACTGAATGCTTCCATTGAGGCGGCAAGAGCAGGGGAGCAGGGCAAGGGCTTTGCCGTGGTTGCAACGGAGATACAAAAACTGGCAGAGCAGTCTACCTCCTCTGCAAAGCAGATAGAGGATATCCTGCAAATGCTGCTTTCTGATTCTAAGAAGGCGGTGGATACCATGAATCAGGTGAAGGGGATTATCCATGAGCAGAGTGAATATATGCAGCGCACAGATGAGGCATTTGACCATATGCATGATGGTGTGCAAAGATCGATTCAGGGTATGGAACAGATTGCCCAGCGCACCCAAAATTTGGACGATGCGAGAGTTAATGTGGTGGATGTGGTGAATAATTTGACGGCGATTGCTGAGCAGAATGCGGCGGCGACACAGCAGACCTCTGCTTCCCTGGTGGAGGTGACAAACACTATCGCCAATATCGTAGACAAGGTTGAGGCACTGCGGGATATTGCTGCAGAGTTAAATGAGAAGATGCAGGGATTTCAGTTGTAGGTGTTGCAGATTCAGGTGGGAATCCGCTTACAGGTGCTCAGAGAAATGGGCGCGGTAGCTGGAATCGCGGAACTGCTTCGGCGTCATGCCGGTTTCCTTTTTGAAGGCGTTTATAAAGTGGCTGTGGGAGGAAAAACAGAGATAATTACATATATCAATGGAGCTGTAATCGGAATATGCCAGCATATTCCGGGCAGCCTCCAGCCGCCGCTTCATAATATATTCGCCCAGTGTCATCTGGGTTTCTTTTTTGAATAATCCGCACAGATAGGTTTTATTCAATCCGATGGCGGAGGCAATGTCCTCCAGCCTTATTTTTTCGTGTAAATGCTCATAAACATAATCCATTGCTTCCACAACCGGTTTGGGGAGAATGGATTCTTTTTTGATTTTCTTCATTTTTCTTGTAAAATCCATAACTACTGTTTCGTGGAGTGTGTCGATTTCATCCTCCCTCCGGCAGACGTCCAGCCTGCGGATATAAATATCGCTCATAGTGTAGGCG
>CAMWOF010000193.1 GCA_947175805.1 uncultured Clostridiaceae bacterium | reverse complement strand
GCTGGAGGATGCCATGAATTCCATCAGGAAGGTGGACTACTCTGTATTTTACAGGGAGGTTCTGTTCTCTGATACAGATAAGGGTCTTAACAGCGAGAGAGTTATGAAGGAGGTTCTGCCGGACATTATTCTGATGCCGAATGCAGGAAGCAGGGTAATGATGTGGCAGGAAACGTCCGGAATTAAGAGTGACACCCCGGGAAGGTTTATGTTCCCGATTTTTACCACAGTGGATGTGGATACTATGATGCTTGAGGTGATGGGCGCATTCCGCTGGGAGATGTGCAGAAAAATCCAGGGCGTACACTGGAATGATATCCGTGACAAGTCCCTGACCTCAGAGTACTGTGATTATCTGCAGTTCTACCGCAAAAAC
This sequence comes from uncultured Clostridiaceae bacterium, assembly GCA_947175805.1. Lineage (GTDB taxonomy): Bacteria > Bacillota > Clostridia > Lachnospirales > Lachnospiraceae > RGIG6919. Next base: position 4,907 of record CAMWOF010000193.1, on the reverse strand, counting down.
CGTGACTTATCTGCGGATACGAAGGAAAAAATCAAGAGTGCGCTGGCCCGCTCAAAGAACAGCTTTAAGGAGGTGTTCGTGCGGGATTACATCAGTTGGATTCTCTTCGAGTCCAAGGGCAGTTTCCGTCTCAACAAAATCACCAGGGATATTATGACCCGGTATTGTCCGTTTGTGAAGGCTGTAAGAAATGAGCTGCGCCCGAATCCGCTTTATCAGGCATCCATTACCAAGTTTGAGGCGGAAACGACAAAGAAGCTGCAGCGGTATCAGGCGATTTACAATAAATATGTGAAGGCTGACGGTAAGAATCCGGAGCCGTTAAAGGAAAATCTGCTGTTTTATCAGATGTAGGGGATTTAGCATGAGTATGAAGGATATAGACATCGACAGTGTGAATCTGAAAATGGAACCGCTGAAATCCGAGCCAGAGCGGCAGACCTGGTTTATGGCAAAATGCCGTCAGTATACGGAGGATTTCGAGAGGAAAAAAGGCAGGCGTCCCACCTTCTTTATCCAGACCTTTGGCTGCCAGATGAATGCAAAGGACTCAGAAAAGCTGGCAGGGATTTTGATACAGATTGGCTATGTGGAGGCAGAGGATGAGAGTGCGGATTTTGTGCTCTACAACACATGTACGGTGCGGGAAAATGCCAACCTCCGCGTATACGGACGCTTAGGGCAGCTAAAGCATAAAAAAAAGAAAAATCCCGACATGTTAATTACGCTATGCGGCTGCATGATGCAGGAGCAGGCGGTGCTGGAGAAGATAAAGACCAGCTACCGGCATGTGGATATTGTGTTCGGCACCCACAATGTATTTAAACTGGCGGAGCTTTTAGCCACCCGATTAGAGAGCGGCGGACAGATTATCGATATATGGGAAGGGACGGAAAAAATTGTAGAAAATCTTCCCAGCCAGCGGAAACACAGTTTTAAGGCGGGTGTGAACATCATGTATGGCTGCAATAATTTTTGCAGCTATTGCATTGTGCCATATGTCAGGGGCAGAGAGAGAAGCCGTGACCCCAAGGATATCCTCATGGAGTGTGAACGCCTGGCATCTGAAGGCGTGGTGGAGATTATGCTGCTTGGGCAAAATGTAAATTCATACGGAAAGAATCTGGAAAATCCGATTACGTTTGCCCGGCTTTTACGCGAAGTGGAAAAGGTAGAAGGCATTAAAAGAATTCGTTTTATGACATCCCATCCCAAGGATTTGTCCGATGAGCTCATCGAAGTGATGCGGGATTCAAAAAAAATATGCCGGCATCTGCATTTGCCTGTACAGTCAGGGAGCAGCAGGCTCCTAAAGGATATGAACCGTCGCTATACAAAGGAGCAATATCTGGCACTGGTGGATAAACTAAGGCAGGCTATGCCGGATATCTCATTGACTACGGATATCATTGTGGGATATCCGGGAGAGACCCGGGAGGATCATGAGGAGACGATGGATGTTGTGCGGCAGGTTAGGTATGATTCTGCGTTTACATTTATTTATTCCAAACGGTCGGGAACGCCGGCGGCAGGCAGATCGGATCAGGTGCCGGAGGCGGTGGTAAAGGAGCGGTTTGACGCACTGCTTGCGCTGGTGCAGGAAATTGCCATGGAGCGAACATCCATTCATGAGGGAAAAACAATGGAAGTCCTGGTGGAGGAGGTCAATGCCCAGGACAATACTCTGGTAACCGGACGGCTGTCAAATAACATATTGGTACATTTTCCAGGGGAGGCTTCCATGATTGGGAAGTTTTATGACGTGAAGCTGAAGGAATGTAAGGGCTTTTATTATTATGGCGAGGCGGTTAAGTAATTCTGCCGGAAAGCGTGTGGGATGCTTGATGGATAAATATCGCAGCCTTGGCTGAAACAGAAAATACAGAAATGGATTAGGTGTAAAAATGACGAATGACGAACTGTTGGCAAGCGGCAAGCTGTCTCCCATGATGCAGCAATATTTGCAGACAAAGGAAGAATACAAGGATTGTATCTTGTTTTACAGATTAGGCGATTTCTACGAAATGTTTTTTGACGATGCCAAGCTGGTTTCTAAGGAGCTGGAGCTGACACTGACCGGCAGGGACTGCGGACTCAGCGAGCGGGCGCCCATGTGCGGCGTACCTTATCATGCCTGTGACGTATACTTAAACCAGTTGATTGATAAGGGCTACAAGGTTGCTATCTGTGAACAGACGGAGGACCCGAAGCTGGCGAAAGGACTGGTGAAACGGGAGGTTATCCGGGTTGTAACGCCGGGAACCAATATGTCAGAGCAGATACTGGATGATAAGAAGAACAATTATATCATGTCAATTTATATTGAGCCGGGCATGACACAAAAGGAGCAGCATAACAAAGCGATAGCTGCAAGCTTTATCGGCATGGCTGTGGCAGATATCACCACCGGGGAATTCAAAGCATGTGAGCTTCCCGATTTGGATAAGCTACAGGATGAAATCTTTAAGTATCACCCTGCAGAGATAATCAGCAATGAGGCGCTGCTCACCCAGCCGATGGATTTTACATATCTGAGGGAGCGGGCACATATTTCGATTACCGCTTTGGCGGCACATTATTTTGACGCAGAGATGGCATCCCGGCGGGTGGTTTCCCATTTCCATGTGTCATCCCTGGACGGATTGGGACTCAAGGATATGTCCTGTGGAATGATAGCCTGCGGCGCCATGTTAAATTATCTCTATGAGACGCAGAAGAATACGCTGGAGCACATTCGCACGCTGAATATCTATGCGGTAGACGATTTTATGCTGCTGGACAGCGCTACAAGAAGAAACCTGGAGCTTACGGAGACGCTGCGGGATAAGACAAAGCGCGGTTCCCTGCTGTGGGTGCTGGATAAGACAAAAACGGCGATGGGGGCAAGACTTCTGCGCTCCTTTGTGGAGCAGCCTCTTGTGAATAAGGCGCAAATTGAGATGCGTCTCGATACGATAGAGAGCCTTTCTAAGGATATGATTACCAGAGAAGAGATTCGGGAATATTTAAATCCAGTCTATGATTTGGAGCGGTTGATGACGAGAATCAGCCTGCGCACCGCAAATCCAAGGGATTTTATCGCCTTTAAGACCTCCCTCACTTATCTGCCTTATATTAAGGATTTACTAAATCCCTTTGAGAGCGGGCTTTTAAAACAGATAAATGATGATTTGGATGCTCTGCAGGATATCTATGATTTGTTGGATGCCGCTATCGTGGAGGAGCCGCCGATTCTAATCCGGGAGGGCGGCATTATTAAGGACGGCTTCGATGAGGATATTGACCACCTGAAGAAGGCAAAGACCGATGGAAAGCTCTGGCTTGCAAAGCTGGAGGAGCAGGAAAGGGATAATACGGGAATCAAGAATCTGCGCATCAAATTCAACAAGGTATTCGGGTATTATTTTGAGGTCACCAATTCCTTTAAGAATCTGGTGCCGGAGCATTTTATCAGAAAGCAGACATTGGCCAATGCAGAGCGGTATACCTCAGAGGAGTTAAATAAGCTGGCGGATGAAATATTGGGCGCAGAGGATAAGCTGTGCGCTTTGGAATATGAGACCTTTGTTGCGCTTCGGGAACGGCTGGCGGGAGAGCTTGCCAGAGTGCAAAAAACTGCGGGCGCCATTGCCCAACTGGATGTATTTGCAAGCTTGTCCCTGGTTTCGGAGCAGAATCACTATGTGCGTCCTGTTGTCAATGAAGAAGGGACGATTGATATTAAGGAGGGCAGACACCCTGTTGTGGAGAAAATGATGGCAGGAGGCAGCTTCATCTGTAATGATACCTTCTTAAATCAGCTTGACCAGAGAATTTCGATTATCACGGGACCGAATATGGCGGGAAAGTCCACATACATGCGGCAGTCGGCGTTGATTGTGCTGATGGCGCAGATGGGCTGCTTTGTCCCTGCAAGAGAGGCAAATATCGGTCTGGTGGACAGAATCTTTACCAGGGTGGGAGCGTCCGATGATTTAGCTTCGGGGCAGAGCACTTTTATGGTGGAGATGAGTGAGGTTGCAAATATCCTGAGAAATGCCACGCCGAACAGCCTGCTGATTTTGGATGAAATCGGCCGGGGAACCTCTACCTTTGACGGACTGTCTATTGCCTGGGCGGTGGTGGAGTATATCAGCGCAAGCTTGGGCGCAAAGACGCTGTTTGCCACCCATTACCATGAGCTGACAGAGCTGGAGGGGAAGCTGGACAGTGTGAATAATTACTGTATTGCAGTGAAGGAGCAGGGAGAGGATATTATTTTCCTGCGAAAGATTATGAGGGGCGGTGCGGACAGAAGCTACGGCATCCAGGTGGCACGGCTGGCAGGGGTTCCGAAGGAGGTTATCGAAAGGGCCGGAGAGATTGCCGGAGCGCTTTCGGAATCGGATATCGCCCAGAGCACAAAGCGCATCAAGGGTGGTATAAGGAAGAAAAAAGCAGAGGAAAACGTACAGCTTTCCATGTTCGGCAGCCAGGCGGAGAGTGAGCTGATTGCAGAGCTTAAGGCGCTGGATTTGAGCAACATGACGCCGATGAAGGCGTTGGTTTATTTAAATGAGCTGCAGGAGAAGCTGATATAAAACCCAATTTACCGCAAGTAAGGGACATATTTATAAAATAGCAGGGAGAGCGAACATGATTGCGTTACTTGACCAAAAGACCATAAATCAGATTGCGGCGGGAGAAGTGATTGAACGCCCTTCCTCCGTGGTGAAGGAGCTGGTGGAAAATTCTGTTGACTCCGGGGCTTCCGCCATCACAGTAGAGATTAAAGAGGGGGGACTCTCCTTCATCCGCATTACGGACAACGGCAGTGGTATCCCGAAGGAGGAGGTAAGACAGGCATTTTTGCGCCATGCCACCAGTAAGATTACGAGGGCGGAGGATTTGCTGCACATTTCATCCCG
>CAMWOF010000192.1 GCA_947175805.1 uncultured Clostridiaceae bacterium | reverse complement strand
ATCAGTAATGATGATTTCCTGTACGGCGGGGACGGAAACGACACCATCGCCGGCGGGAGCGGGAATGATGAGATATACGGGGAGGCGGGAGATGACAGCCTGTACGGCGGCGATGGGAATGACTGGCTGTACGGCGGCACAGGAAACGACTACCTGGAGGGCGGCTCCGGAGATGACACCTACCTGTTTTCGCTGGGGGACGGCTATGACACCATCGCCGACTTCCAGGGAGGGAATGACCGACTCCTGTTTGGGGAGGGAATCCGCCCGGGGGATATGGAAATCATCAGCGATGGGAAATCCGTATACCTGAAAAACCGCACGAACGGGGACTGCGTGAAGCTGGAAGAGTGCCTGACGAATCCCAATAACTTCATAAAGACCATCCAGTTTGCAGACGGTACGCAGTGGGATGCGTCGTATGTGCGGGAGCATATGCAAAGCCCGGAAGGGGAAGAAGCAGGAGGAAACACCATGCCCGGCCCAGGCAGGGACGGTCTTACCGGCAGCGCGGAGGATGACGAACTTTGCGGGGGTGCCGGAGACGACAACATATTGGGAAACGACGGTGCAGACAGGCTGTTCGGCGGCTCCGGGCAGGACTTCATACAGGGCGGTTCCGGCAGCGATTTTCTGTATGGGGAGTCGGGTGATGACAGGCTGTACGGCGGCGATGGGGATGATACCTTAGACGGCGGCACTGGAAAAGACAATCTTTATGGCGGCGCCGGGAATGACATGTACTTTTTCCACGCGGGGGATGGGCAGGACACCATCACTGACGAAGCCGGGGATGCGGATAAGATTGTATTTGGGGAAGGGATTGCCCCGGAGGATATCGATGTGACCCGGGATGCAAATTCTTTATATCTTAAAAACCGGAAGACCGGGGATCAGGTGATGGTGGAAAACTGCTTCCGGGATGATGCCCGTTTTGTAGAGTCAGTGGCATTTGCAGACGGAACGGAGTGGGATGAGGCATATTTAAGAAATGCAGCCGGGATACACTGCGGGACAGAGCAGAATGACATCCTCCGGGCATATGGAAGTGAGGGGGAATTCCTGTATGGCAGATCCGGCAGCGATTCCCTGCAGGGTGCGGGCGGCGATGACGTCCTGTATGGGCAGTCCGGCGACGACTGGCTGTACGCATATGGCGGGGATGATACCTTAGACGGCGGCACTGGAAAAGACAATCTTTACGGCGGCGCCGGGAATGACACATACTTTTTCCACGCGGGGGATGGGCAGGACACCATCATTGAAGAAGCCGGGGATGCGGATAAGATTGTATTTGGGGAAGGGATTGCGCCGGAGGATATCGATGTGACCCGGGATGCAAATTCTTTATACCTTAAAAACAGGAAGACCGGGGATCAGGTGAAGGTGGAAAACTGCTTCCGGTATGATGACCGTTTTGTAGAGTCCGTGGCATTTGCAGACGGAACGGAGTGGGATGAAGCATACTTGAGAAGGGCAGCCCGGATGTACTGGGGCACAGAAGCAGGCGACATAGCAAAGGCCTATGACCAGTTTTGGGAAGAAAATCTTATGTACGGCGGCGCCGGCAGTGACAGCCTGATTGGCGGCAGCAACACCAACCGGATAAACGGCGGTTCCGGGAACGACAGCATACAGGGCAGCACTGGTGAGGATTTCCTTTATGGCGGCTCCGGGAATGATATACTCTGGGGGAACAGCGGGGATGACACCCTCTGCGGGGATACGGGAAATGACCACCTGTACGGCGGAGCGGGAGACGATACTTATATTTTCCGGTTTGGGGACGGAACGGACCTTATCACCGAAAGCGGCGGTAATGACACGCTTTTGTTTGGGGAAGGCATATCCCCGGAGGATCTGATACTGTCGAGTAACAGAGATTCAGTCCTGATTAAGAACCGGATAAACGGGGACTGTGTGACACTGGAATACCAGCTTACGCGAGAGGACTGGCGCATTGAGACGGTGCGGACCAGTGATGGCAGCTATATTGATTACACAAAGCTGGAGCTGATGATACAGGCAATGGCATCCTTCGAGGCGGACACGGGAATGGGCTGGGCGCAGGCGATGGAGGAGAGGAATGCGCAGGCGCTGGAGATTGTGAACCAGTGGTGGGTCCGGGATGGAAAATAATATTGTTTGATGCTACGTGTTGTGCTTCATAGGCGGCAGGCAGGATTGCAGGGGAGAACCCGCATCCTGTCTGTTTTTCGCTTCCTTTTATAAGATGGATATAAGTTGCTTTTTTATAATATCTGTTGACAAACAATATTATATGACGTATAATATTGTAAAACTGATAGAGGGAGCGTCAGGCGTAATATGTAAGTTATTATGGTCAGCTCCTATGGCAATGTCAGTTCTAGAAAGGAGGCAGATACTTATGACATATCAGTTAGCGGCGCCGCTTTTAGATGCTTGTGTGCTGGCGATAGTGGACCAAGAGGATGCATATGGCTATACGCTGACAGTCAGGGTGAAGGAGCTTGTAGATATCTCGGAATCTACGTTATATCCGGTGCTTAGACGGCTGCAAAAGGATGCGTACCTGACAACTTATGACCAGCCCTTCCAGGGACGAAACCGGAGGTATTACCGGATTACGGAGCAGGGAAAGGAACGGCTGTCCTTTTATAAGAAGGAATGGGAGAGCTACAAGGCTAACATAGATACATTGCTGGGCATGTAAAAATATGATACTCATATGGAGGGAAGGGTTTATGAACCAAAAGACATTTCTAAATAAACTGAAAAGGGAGCTTAGGCACATTCCCGGAGAGGACCGGGAGGATGCGGTTTCCTATTACAAAGAATATTTCCAGGAGATGGAAATAGAGGAGGACGGTGAGGTGCCACAGGAGCTGGGGTTGCCGGAGGAGATTGCAAGGCAGATTATCGGCGATTGCACAAAAAAACATGTGGAACGGCAGGAGGCGGAGGGCGGCGTGAAAAACAGCGCCACGGCTGTCTGGATGATGGTGCTTGCCATCTTTGCAGCACCCATTGGACTTCCGCTTGCGCTTGCAGCGGTGGCGGTGCTGCTTGCTATTGCACTGGTTTTTGCAGCGGTGCTGTTAGCCATATTCTGTGCAGCAGCAGCCTCCGTTGTGGGCGGAATATTTTTGTTCCCGGCTGTATTGGCAGCAGGAAGCCTGGCCCAGAGCCTGGTATGTGGAGGCATCAGTCTGCTTTTTGCGGGGCTGGGTATTTTGCTGTTTTATGGTATGACGGGGCTTTCCAAGGAGTTGATGCGCAGCCTGACCCGGCTGTTTCAACGGATATTTGCGGGAAAAAATGTATAATACGAAGGGAGTGAGGTTAGCATGAATAAATTAATGAAAATATGTTTTATACTCATGGCTTGCGGGGCGGTTTTTGTCTCGGTCGGCGTTTTGATGGGTGGAAAGCTTGTGTTTTCCTATTCTTTTGGCGGCAAGGTGCAAACGGAGCCGGCAGAGGAATGTAAGATGCTTACGGAGGAGACAAAGCCATTTACAAATATAGAGCTGGAGGTAGAGGATTTTAGTATTGAAGTGGCAGCGGGGGACGGGTACGCAGTCACATATCCTGAGGGAGATGCCGACATGGATACGGATGCTTCCGTTCAGGGAGAGACATTGAAGCTTACACAGAAATATAAGAAGCAGTTTCATTTTTTCCATTTTGATACCTTGGGCATAGGCCGGATTGGTTTTTTGGCTTCCAATAAAGAAAATGCTGCTGAGAAGCAAAAGATTATTGTTACGGTGCCGGAGGGTACGGCATTAGGGAAAATACAGGTCAAACAGAATATGGGGCTTCTGACGCTGAAGGATTTGCAGGCAGAGGATATCGAGCTGGATATGGATTATGGCAGTCTGACGATACAGGATGTGAAGGCCGGGTCATTTGCCTTAAAAAATGATTATGGAGATGTAGTGGCAAACAATGTGGCGTTTGAAAAAACGGAGCTTGCTTTATCCTATGGGGATGCGGATATCAGAGATGGCAGCCTGGGGGAGGCAGTCTGTTCCCTGGCTTGCGGGGACATGAGCCTTCATGATGTAAATGGAACCAGTGCGCAAATAAAAATGGATTATGGCTCCTTTGCAGTGTATACGGTGCAATTTGAAAGCCTGCGGGCTGTTCTTTCTGCTGGGAATATGGAGTTAAAACAGTATACCGGAGAACAGGTGGAGTTGGAAATGAATTATGGCTCCTTAAAGGCAGAGGAGGTTGATGTCAGCGTATTTACGGCAGCGTTAAATGACGGCAATGCAGATTTGGTATTTGCAGGAGAACTGGATGCGTATGCTATGGATTTAAGCTGTGATGACGGAAAGATACTGGTGGACGGACAAAAGCAGGGCAGCGAATACCATTGCAAAGGAAACGGCAGTGGTAAAACAGTATCCGTAGATGCAGATTATGGAAACATATCGGTTGACTTTGCCCGGTAGTTTTGTTATAAACATCTCCTTCTTATCTTTGCAGTTGATTTAATGTGCAGACTATCAGTAAAATAAGTGTAAAATAAAAAATCAGTCTTGCCAATGCCTCTGTGGTATGATAGAATTCTATGAGATTCACATATAGGTGGCAGTATGTGTATATGTATCAAGGAACAGGTACGGGTTGTGCCTGTTTTTTGATATACGCATATATAAGCAAAGGGAGAAAAACTATGGGTATTTGGGAGTTGCTTTTGTTAGCGGTAGGGCTGTCTATGGATGCTTTTGCGGTGGCTGTCTGCAAGGGGCTGTCCATGCAGAAGATGTCCTTGAAAAATGCATATATTATTGGCCTTTGGTTTGGTGGGTTTCAGGCCTTGATGCCCCTGCTGGGATATGTTCTCGGAACAAATTTTCAGGAGCAGATTGAAAGTATAGATCACTGGATTGCATTCGGGCTTCTTGCCATTATTGGCGGGAATATGATTCGTGAGTCATTGTCGAAGGAGGAGGACGAGGTGGATGCTTCCACTAAGGCGAAGGACATGCTGGTGCTGGCAGTTGCTACCAGTATTGATGCATTGGCAGTAGGCATTTCCCTGGCCTGTATCCGGGTTAAGATAATTCCGGCTATTACATTCATCGGTATCGTAACATTTTTGTTGTCTGTTATCGGCGTGAAAGTGGGTACGGTGTTCGGTACAAAATACAAGTCCAGGGCAGAATTTACCGGGGGCTTGATTTTGGTTCTTTTGGGAGTTAAAATCTTAATAGAGCATTTAGGGTTATTGTGATATTATTGCGGGCAGCGATTATTATTTTTTGATTAGCCTGTTTTTGCAGGAATAAGT
>CAMWOF010000191.1 GCA_947175805.1 uncultured Clostridiaceae bacterium | reverse complement strand
GGTGACACAGTGTACAGTGTATAGTGGTGGAAATATTGGGGCGCAGAATTACAAAGCCTGGGCGGCAACGGTAAAATCCTATTTAGTCAAAACGGCGGATGGCGGATTTATGCGTTTTCAGTCTGCCGCGTCTGTTGAGGGGTATCTGGTAGAGTATTATGATGCGGAATACAATCTGGTAAAAACCGTGATTGTGGACGAGGAGCTGTCCATTTTTGGCGCATTTTATGAGACTGATGAAAATTATTATGTGCTGAGTGGTCAGAAAAATGCGGAGGAATCCGATGAAGTTGAGGTATACAGGATTACAAAATATGATAAAAGCTGGAAACGTCTCGCCTCTTGCGGCCTTTATGGCGCCAATACATATATTCCGTTTGACGCAGGCTCTGCGAGAATGACAGACAGCGGGAAGTATCTGCTGATTCGCACCTGCCATGAAATGTATATCAGCAACGATGGATATCATCACCAGGCAAATGTGACTATACAGGTAGATACAGAGACTATGAAGGTGACGGATTCCTATACAGAGGTTGCAAACAGCGGCAAAGGGTATGTCAGCCATTCCTTTAATCAGTTTATCCGCACGGAAAATAATAAAATTGTGGCGGTTGATCACGGGGATGCTTATCCGAGGAGTATTGTGCTTCTGCAATACAGCAAAGATTTTTCTGACGGATCATTTAATGGATCGTGTACGGTGTCAAATATTGTAGAGATACCCGGCGAAGTGGGGGCGAATTATACCGGCTATTCCGTTGGCGGTTTTGAGATATCAGATTCCGCATACATTGTGGCAGGCAATGAGGATATCAACGGCAGCAGCTCCGGTGGGCGAAATATTTTTGTTGTGGCGCAAGATAAGGAAACGGGAACAATCAGCAAGCATATGATTACTGATTATGCAGAGGGGAGCAGTACATCAATCGGCGTATCAACACCGCATTTGGTTGCGGTTGGGAACGACAGTTATATGCTGCTTTGGAGTACGGAAGGTAAGACCTATTATGCAAGGATAGATGGAACCGGCAGCCAGGTGGGTGATATTTACAGCATGGTGGGAGAACTATCGGATTGTGTTCCGCTTGTCAGTGGGGATAAGCTTGTGTGGTATACGTGGAATAAGGAAACAGTTACTTTTTATTCCATTTCCCTGAACGAGTTGGCAGAGGCAGAGACTGTCCAAATTGTAAATGGACATCAATATGTCTATGGAAAACCTGATGAAAATTATATTGTGACAAAGACGTGTACGGCTTGCGGCAATCAGGAGTCCTTCTATGTGCCGGTCTCTGTCACCTGCTGGTGGAAAAGAGAGGGCAGCAATTATTACTATGCGTCTTATGAAAAGCGTTATGACACCGGATATCAGCTTCCATATATGGTGAATACTAATTTTAGTGACAATGCAGATGATTCCCTGCCCCAAAATGGAGAGTTTGAGGTGATTTCCTCTGACGAATCCGTAGTATCCGTTGACAGTGCAGGCAGAAAGCTAAATATGAAATCGGCGGGGCTGGCGACAGTTACAATCCGGCCGAAATATAATCCGGATGCATCCAAGTACTTTGTGTTCAGAAGTGGTGCAGAGGGAGAAATCGGTATCAGTCAGTGTGACATCACGTTATCACAGGACACATATGTATATTCCGGCAGTCCTCAAATGCCGGAGGTGACATTAACATATAAAGGCAATACCCTGACGGAAGGTACTGATTATACAGTATCTGCTGTGAATAATACGGATGTCGGCGAGGCAGTGCTCACGGTTACGGGGGCAGGCATTTTCGGCGGCAGTGCGGAAAGAAAATTTACGATTACTGAGAATACATCATTTCCTGATGACAGCAATACAGAGGAGACAGGAAGTACGGAGAACACGGGCAATACAGAGGAGACAGGAAGTACGGAGAACACGGGCGGCACAGGGGAGACAGGAAGTACGGAGGATACGGGCAATAAGAAGGATAATGAACAGGACAACACACAAAATAATGATAACACAGGCACGGAGCAGGATAATACATCAGAGCATACAGATGACGGAAAGGACATCGGTGCCGGAGATTCTGTAGTAGATAAGGCGACAGGTACGACATATAAGGTGATTCGGGGAGACGGCGGCAGCCTTGCAGTAGAATTTTCTAAAGCTGGAAAGAATATCCGGGGGACATTGACCATTCCGGCTACGGTTACAGTGAATAGGAAAAAATACAAGGTTACCTCAATTGCTGTAAATGCCTGCAAAAATAATAAAAAGCTGACGAAGGTTATAATTGGCAGCAATGTTACCAAGATTGGTAAAAGCGCATTTAGTGGCTGCACGAAGTTAAAGACTGTGAAATTAGGGCAGAAGCTGCAGACAATTGGCGATAAGGCATTTTACCAGTGTAAAGCATTGACCAGCATTACAATTCCTGGCGGCGTAAGTAAAATTGGCAAAAGCGCCTTTGAGAAATGCTCTAAATTGCAGACCGTGACAATCAAAACGAAGAAGCTCACAAAAGCGAGGGTAGGAGCAAAGGCCTTTAAGGGAATCAAGGCGAAGGCAGTAATCAAGGTTCCGGCGGGAAAATATGCGGCATATAAAAAGCTTTTGCGGACAAAGGGTGTTGGAAAAAAGGCCGTGTTCAAGAAGCTTGCCGGCAGTAAATAAGGTTTGTATATCGTGGGGGAACTGGGAGAGTGCCTCAATAGATTGCAGGCGGTTGTCAGATTTTGACAGCCGCTTTTGCATTGAAGTGGGCGGCAGGAAGTGTTACACTAATGTTAAGAAACATCCAACATAAGAGGAGATGATTTTATGAAAGGTTGGAAACAGTATTCCATGTTGCTGCTTGCTGCAATGCTGTTGGCAGTAATGCAGCCGATAAATGCGGGAGCGGTGTACGCACCCCCGGCAGAATCGGTATCAAACTATGTCCAGACGTCGGTCCAGGTGTCGGACGGTAAGGCTGCGGCAGTTCAGGCGGCTTCTGCGGTGAAGTTAAATTATAAGAAAAAGAAACTGACAGTGGGTAAGACCTTTACCTTAAAGCTCACGGGAGCAAAGGTGAAGTCCTTTACAAGCAGTGATAAAAAGATTGCCTCTGTGAGTAAAAAGGGTGTGGTCACCGCGAAAAAGGCGGGTACTGCAACAATCAAGGTCAAGGCTAAGAACGGAAAAACATATCAATGCAAAGTGACCTGCAGGCCGAGCCAGTCCCAGGCATATAAAAAAATCATTGCTAAAAAGAAGAAATACCCGGAAGGTATGAAATGGACGAACGACAACTACTATGCATGGAAGGGCGGCGTCTATTCTGCCGGGTATGGTTGTGCAGCATTTGCTTTTCTTTTGAGTGACGCTGCCTTTGGAACGCTTCCTGCGAAAACCCATGAAAATTATGATGACATCAAGGCAGGGGATATTTTGAGGTTGTACAATGACAGCCATTCCGTCATTGTCCTGAAGGTAAGCGGGGATACGGTAACACTGGCAGAGGGGAATTTTAACGGAAAAGTTCACTGGGGAAGAACTATGACTCTGGATGAAGTCAAAGAGAATTGTACATATGTTATGACCAGATATTGAAATTTATTCGTCAAAACCATATAATAAAAGGGATGCTAATGAATGTAGCATAGCCAATGTGCGGAGGAGCTTAAACGGATGCAGAACCTAAAACGCTGCCGGGAATTTTATGAAAGATATGGTGCGCCCATGCTGCATGAGCAGTTCGGCGAATACGAGAACAGAATTGTAGTGGGCATGGTGGGCGAGGGCTCTGACTGCTTCGGTTTTGATGATGCCATTTCCACGGATCATGATTATGGGACAGGCTTTTGCATGTGGCTTACAGAGTCGGATTATGCGGAGATTGGAGAAGCGCTGTCCAAAGCCTACGGAGAGCTGATGCAGGGCGAAAGACCGGAGGGGGTACAGCTTTTTATGGATTGCCGCAGGGGAGTGTTTACTGTCAGTGATTTTTACAACCGGCTGCTCGGGGAGCCGGTTGTCACCGACAGGTCTTTACCCGGTGCAGGCGAGGCTCCCGGTAAAGACACCATCCAGGCAGAGCTTTCTGACACCGCGTGGATGCGGATTCCTGAGGACAGGCTCGCTTCGGCGGTGAACGGCCAGGTGTTCCGGGACGATATGGGCGCATTTACAAAGGTGCGGGAGTATTTGGAGGCTTATTATCCTGAACGTGTATGGAAGCGGCGGCTGGCGGAGGCGCTGTACCGTTACTCGCAGAGCGCACAGAGTAATTATGCCAGAATGATGGCGAGACAAGATTATGTGACGGCTGGTATTTGTACTATGCAGGCAATGAAGGCGGCCATGGAGCTGGTTTATCTTTTGAACCGCAGATATGCGCCCTATTATAAGTGGCTGCGCAGGGGGATGGACAAGCTTCCCCGGTTGTCGGACTTGGGACAACTGTTGGATGCTATGTCACAGGTAGGCTGTCAGGCGGATGCATGGCGGGGAAAACAATATAATCCCTATGAGCTTAACACGGAAGACCCGTTGGTCCGCGCATTTGAGGTGATTGCGGGTCAGCTTCTCTCGGAGCTGAATCGCCAGGGTATCGTGAAAGGGGATAATCCCTTTCTGGATATTTACAGCAAACAATTGCTGTCAGAATTGGAATAAAATTCAACTAATCAATTATATCTTAAGGAGGACAAAACAATGCCATTTATTGATTCAAAGTTGACGGTGCCGGTGACAGAGGCGCAGAAGGAGACAATTAAGAGCGAGCTTGGGAAGCTGGTAACCATTATAAATAAGCCGGAGAGCTTTTTGATGGTCGGTATTGAGGACAATTATGATTTGTATATGGCTGGGCAAAAGCTTGACAAAGGGGCTTATGTGTCGGTAAACCTCTATGGCGGCGCTTCGTCTGATGCATACGATAAGCTTACGGGCGAGATATGTGCATTGCTTGAAAAGGAGCTTGGCATACCGGGAAAATCCATTTATGTGTCATATCAGAGCACAAAGGACTGGGGCTGGAACGGAAGTAATTTTTAAAAATAATTTCTGCAAGGAAAACACTGTCGTGTCTGCTTGTCTAAAGGCATGTATCCAGTTTGTGAAGCGGAATGAAGGCTTTCGGGTATTGATGCCTCTAATGCGGTTTTCTATTGTGATTTTTAATAAAATCATGTATAATGTTAATATGTTTTTGTCGTAAATGGTCGAAATTGACATTGCGGACTATATTTTTGCAGTTTTTAGTAACGAAAGGGGAGGAAACTATGGCGAAGGAACGAAGCAGCCTTGTTTATACGAATGAGAATTGTGTGGGTTGCAATAAAT
>CAMWOF010000190.1 GCA_947175805.1 uncultured Clostridiaceae bacterium | reverse complement strand
CTAATAAATTGATGCCATCGTCTGTCACCATAGACCAGTTATTATGCTTGCCGGAACCGTTTACACCTGCAAAAGGTTTCTCATGAAGCAGGCATTTTAAACCTTTTCTGGCAGCCACTTTCTTCATAATTTCCATCACAAGCTGGTTGTGGTCTGTCGCCACATTGTTGCTGGCGTAGATTGGAGCTAACTCATGCTGGGCAGGCGCAACCTCATTGTGCTGGGTCTTAGCCGTAATTCCAAGCTTCCACAGTTCAATATTCAAATCGGACATGAAGTCAGACACTCTCTCCTTGATGCTGGCAAAATAATGGTCGTCTAACTCCTGTCCCTTCGGCGGCATGGCACCAAACAGGGTACGTCCTGTAAAAATCAAATCCTTTCTCTTGCGGAACAGCTCCCTGTCCACTAAGAAATACTCCTGCTCAGGTCCTACAGATGTGGTCACCTTAGTGGAGGTGGTATTGCCAAACAGCTTCAATATCCTCATTGCCTGAACATTTAACGCATCCATTGAGCGAAGCAGCGGTGTCTTCTTATCCAGCGCCTCTCCGGTATAGGAGCAAAATGCCGTTGGAATACACAGAATAATGCTGCCTCCCGGCGTCTCCTTCACAAAGGCCGGCGAGGTGCAGTCCCAGGCGGTATAGCCTCTTGCCTCGAAGGTGGCGCGAAGCCCACCTGAAGGGAAAGAGGATGCATCCGGCTCACCCTTAATTAATTCCTTGCCGGAAAACTCCAACAATACCTTGCCATCACTGGTTGGGCTGATGAATGCGTCATGCTTCTCCGCAGTCACGCCCGTCATCGGATGAAACCAGTGCGTATAATGGGTTGCACCCATCTCCACCGCCCAGTCCTTCATAGCATTGGCAACGGTATCAGCAATGGCGGGATTTAATTCCTTGCCAAGCTCAATCGTCTTTTTCAACTCCTTATATACATTTTTCGGTAACCGCTCCTTCATAACAGCATCATTGAATACATGGGAGCCAAAAATCTCTGGTACATTTGTCTTTTCTTTCATAGTGTCCTTCCTTTCTACAGAAGCCGACCATTGCATAGCAATTTCTGATGTCGGCGACGTCTGGTCAGGCTCGCTTTCTAAGCCTGACATTTCCTTTATGCAGCGTGTCATCGATACACTTCAAATGTATGTAGCCGGACTCTGTGAGCATGCCACTGTCATCACATAAAGAAAACGAGGGCTACTCCCAATGGAGAACGCCCTCGTTCTATACGCTACCGATAACTATCCGCTTTTTATAACCAATAACTAAGATAAACCACTTCTTTCAAAAAATCAACCCTAATTTTAAAAAAAGAATTTAAAAAGCAAATCGCGGCATAAACTTAATAAAATTAAGTATTAGGCAGTTCCCCTCCGGCATTTCTTTATTCTACCCTTTACATTTCAAGGTGTCAAGCCGTAAATATGCCCCCGCAAAACGCCGCTGTTATTTACCCATCTTCTTTTTTTTGTTTTCCGTTACCTTTTTCCTTTTTTCCAGACAGTAATGGGCATAGTCCGGTGTCAGAAAATGAAACTGCTGCATCTTTTCCAGATTAATCAAAAGTTCCGGCTCAAGCATATTGGAAACCGCCATGTCGTCTAATATTTTATTTACCCTGTCACGATACTGGCTGGCATCAATCACATGGTCGCGAAACAGCGTATAGTCATGATACATCTCAATAAAATCCTCGCTGTAATCCCCGGACTCCGTCACATTGTCCGTTATCTGCAGCCTGGCGCCGGTCAAGTCAAAAACCTGCCCTATAGAACGGTTTGTAAGAGCGATATCCTCACCGATAATATATAAATTTTTGTACTGCTTTTTCACCGCCCCTTTTCCCCGCTCATAAACGGTGGGCATATAATCCTCAAACAATGCCGCCAGCAGGCATGGTTTACGAAACTGAATATAGTCTGTTATTATATTTACGGGAACAGCTCGTTTGTACTGCACCTTTCCCACTGCATTCAGAGGAAGCACAATCTCCCTGGCATTTTTCTCCATTAGAAGCATGTGGAATTTGGTGCGGTTCATCCATATATATGCCGGTGTCTGCCTGACATTATATTTTTCTGAGCTGTCAATAATAACAAGACGGTGATCCGGCTTCACCTTGTATTTGAGAAACACCTGCTTTATCCTATGCTCTGTGTAACGGACAAGAACATCCTCCGGCGCAACCGGCTCTTGGATATCGGGATTTTCCGCCACGGTCAAATCCTGAAAGCTGTACTGCTGGGAAATAATCACCGCCGCTATGACGAGTACCATAGCCAAAACAAACAGATTCGGCTGATGCAAAATGATGGCGGCAGCCAAAAAAACAACCGCCAGCGCTGCAAGAATGACTATGGACCACATAATTTTCTTTGTTTTGGAATCTCCGTATAACAATGTATTAAAGAATTTTTTCATTTTTTCTCCTCTTAGCATATGTCGGGGGCCCCTATGTAAAGACCAATAGTTATTATATTCAGTATAGCATTACTGTTCGGGAATGGCAATTATAGAAATTATCAGCGGATTGTTCTATCCGCTTTACAGATATGCATATATTTTATAAAACATTTCTTCGGAGCATGCCATGTCCAATGCGCCTTCCTTCGACGAGCTTTCAGTAAGATTCATGAAAGCATTAATAATTTTATTACTTGTGTTTGTACTCGGTTATTCCTATATCAACCAATCCCAATACTATGAAACCCTTTCCCCATCTATCTTACATGAGCTTCCCATCTACAGTGTAGATATCGGAGAGGAAAAGAAGGTGTGTATCACCTTTGATTCCGCCTGGGGTACGGAGGATTTGCAGGATATATTATCCATCCTGAATAAGCACCGCTGCACTGCCGCTTTTTTTGTCACTGGGGACTGGGCAAAAAAGAACCCGGATGCCATAAAAAGCATTTCTGAGGCAGGACATATCATAGGCAACCACGGAGACAACCACAAGCATATGACCCAAATCTCCGATGAGGAAATGATAACGGAAATCCGTGGCTGCCATGACATCATAAAAACCCTGACCGGCAGGGATATGGCTTTTTTCCGTGCGCCTTATGGAGATTATAACGATGCCGTGGTTGACGCAGCTAAAAAATGCGGCTACTACACTATCCAGTGGTCCGTAGATTCTTTAGACTGGAAGGATTATGGAACGGACTCCATTATCAAAACTGTCTGTGAGCACAAGTCGCTTACCGGCGGCGCCATCATCCTGCTTCACAACGGCTCCACCTATACAAAAGACGCCTTAGATGCTCTTCTTACGGGGTTAGAGCAACAGGGTTATTCCTTTATCTCATTAGAGAACTTAATTATCAAAGAGCATTATGACATAGACCATACAGGAAAACAGTTCCCGAAAAAGTAGGCATGCCAAGAATAGGCAAAAAACAGCAGGGACAAACCGCATATGCGGCTGTCCCTGCCTGATTGCACATCATCTCAGACTATTTTACTTTTATCTTTTGTGCAGAGGATTTCTTACCCTCATACTTATTCTTGCCTATTTTTTTGACAGTCACTACCTTGTAGTAGTATGTCTTGCCCTTCTTCACAGACTTATCTGTATAGGATGTCTTCTTAGAAGAAACCGTGGCAATCTTTGTATATTTTCCGCTCTTTGAGGAGGCTCTGTAAATACGGTACTCCGTGGTTCCGCCTACCTTGCCCCACTTCAAGGTCACCTTCTTGCCCTTTGAGGAAATGGATGATACCTTCGCCTGCGGCGTATCCGTATATAAATTGACAGCCGCCGTAAAGTAAGAGTAATAATAGCCTAGGGACTGGTTGGCAAGGTCAAACCAGCTTCCACCCTCAATCTTCATCATACTCTTTTTCTTTGTCTTCTTACCCTTGTAGGTAATATAATAACCGTCCATACCCTGCTCTATGGCACTATTGGTATCCATCCACACATACGCACCATTTCTACTTCCCTTGATAGTAATCACCACGGTAACAGTATCTCCGGACTTCACATAAACAGGATTTTTCAGTTTTACCACATGGAATCCGGCATTTTTTACCGTACCAGACTGTGCCTTGGAAAGCAGCTTCGTTCCGCTGGTAGGCTTGCCCTCCTTGGAGTTCTTATAAAGCTGAATGGAATACTTTGTATTTGCTATGGACACACCGAATGCAACAGAGACAAGTTTCTCATACTTGGTTCCGGAAGCCTTCATCTTATATGTGTTTGCCACGGAAACATTTCTGTTGGATTCATTTGTACCCAAATCCATAATGCATGGCATATTGCTGTAAAAATAGTTGTTATCATAGGTGGAGGCTGCCTCCATCTCATATGCCCAGGCCGTACTCAAGGTCGGCTCATAGTAGGAGCACCAGAAATATCCGCCCATATTATTATAGTTGCCCCAACTGTTCTTTACCAGCCAGGCACCATTTCCCGCCGGCGTATAATCAAAATTATACATGGAATAGTTATCATCCCATCCCACAATAGTCACATCATGGTTCGTGCCGTCACCATACGGGTAATAGTAATTATCCGGGGTAGCGTCGATAGCTACATTATAATGATACCCCATGGTCAGTACCACGGAGCCGTATTTCTGGACAGCGGCCTTTACCTCAGACAGATTCGGGGTGCCGTAGGAAAGCTGCATTCCAATCACATTCATGTTCTTTAAATGTGCAATAGACTTATAATCCTTCGACTTTGGCAGGGCTGCTTTGTTATATGGTGCAACTGACTCCTTCACAGGACCTTCCCCGTTGGCCAGGGTTACTGCCGCCCGCATACTGTTGCCGCCCAATGACAGATACTGGTCTGGATATGCCGGCTCTATCTTGTCGCCCGCATTGTTTCCTAACGGATCGTCTGCCGTATGGTATGTAAAGTATGCCAGATGCTTCTCTGACAAATCCAGATTTCCATTTGCTTTCTTTCCGCTGACCTTAATTCCTTTTTTAATCAGATACGTCTCCATTGCGGATATCGCCGAAAATGACCAACAAGTCCCATCCGCCCCCTGGTCCTTCGGCGCCGTCACCAGTCCCAAATCTACAGAACTGTATGCGGCAGGAAACGACGCAGCGGACAACCTGCTCGTATCACTGACGGAGCCGTTGTCAAAATCAAAATGCATGCCGTCTAAGCCAATAGAACCATAATTCTCCATGGAACCCACCGCACGGGGCTCCTCCTCCTTTTCTGCCGCCGGCACGGTCTCATCGGATTCTGCCAAAACACTTGATGCCGGCACCATGCCCACACAGCCGAAAATCAAAGCAGACGAGAGTAGCATTGAAACTGCTTTTTTAATAAAATACCTTTTCATAATTCTCTCCCTTTCAATT
>CAMWOF010000189.1 GCA_947175805.1 uncultured Clostridiaceae bacterium | reverse complement strand
CAAACCATACAGTCCGCAAGTAATTTGTGCTCCGTCCTTTGTCCGTCCACATAAGCGGTAAAGCCGCCGTCATCAGGAACAGACATATAACAAATTCCATCCTTCTTCGCTGTGATGCTGCCCACGATGCCGCTTCCATTCATCTCCTCCAGCACAAAGGCTTCTTCTGCCACGCAGTTTTTAAATTCATCAAAAACCTCCTGATGGAAGGCTGCGGCATATATATATAAGGAATTCATATCCTTGGATGAATTATTGATTGCCTGAATATGTATTACCTGACTCTTTTTTACTTCTCCTACATGAATCATCCCTGAATACTGCCTTGGAATCCCCTGATTTATCTGTTTTTCATCTAAAAAGACATAAAATGCAGAACTTTCCCTGTCCCTCAAAAAAAGATATAAATCCATATCTTTACATATCTCAAAACTCACATCAAGCCTTCCGTTTTCAACAACTGTATCTTCTTTCTCCATATTCTGAAGAGGCACATCCTCAAATAGTATTCCCTTGCCTCCCATTGCTTTAAAAAATGTGTTTTGAATATGAAATGCATTTTCATCATCCAGACATACCTCTGATAAATTGTCTTCCACCATAAAACCATATCCGACACTATTTTCTGAAATCATCGCATGATATGCTTCCTCTTCATTATCTATGTTTTCTTCTATGCCGGATGCCCCGTCATCATAGCTTTCAGATTTACGCTTGGCACCGCCATACAGGGAAGTATCCGCAGTCAATGCATAGTCCACATTCATCAATAAATCTGTATATGGCGTAGAACCCCTGTAAGCATACACAGAGCCGCTTTCCATATACAATAATCCCAGCTTCTCATACAAAGCTACCACATTTTCCGGTGTCAAAGTCGAGAATAAGGTTACTATTTTCCTATTAAACATCGTCCCTGCATTTCTGTAGTCCAGAGAGGATAACGCCTGCCTGTTATCAGAATCCTCCTGCTTTTCATAAAATGCTTTCAGCGCCGCATAAGCCGGATGATTCCTCGTCAGCTCGTATGGCAGATTGTAGCTATGATAGGCACTGCAAAGGCTCTCGAAAAGCCCAATCGCTAAGATTATCCAAACATAAACCTTCTTAGAGATGCTTTTTCGTTTTAACAACACAGACAATATAATAAAAACAGCACCTATCATCATGGCACTGACATATGCAACAGGCATTTGCAGCGATGCAGAACACAGGATAATTCCTATAAATATCCCTATACCGAGCAGGCTCCACAAAATTATCCGCATATAAGTTGTGTCGATAAGGGCACGAATTCCCTGGCAGCCCAAATAAATAAGCAAAAAAGAAAATGCAAAGGAATATCTGTTGTTAAACCTCCTCGGAAACATGCCCCCATGCCACAAAAGCGACATAAAATGCGCAGACAGGCTAAACCCCATAAAAAGCAAAAGTATGGTAAACTTTAATCTTTTGCATGCAGGCTCCCTGCCGAAGGCCAGCCAGAACAAAGCAGCCATCGCAATCATACACCCACAATAAATATTGTAAGTCGCTGTCTCCTGCCCTCCCATATCCAAAGCGCCAAAGGGAAGCAGTGCATTGAGCAAATTCCAAATACTGTCTACCTTCCAAATATTTTTCTCTGTATTCACATAATTTGTTTTCACCGCCAATGCATTTATGACAGGGACTAAAACAAT
This sequence comes from uncultured Clostridiaceae bacterium, assembly GCA_947175805.1. Classification (GTDB taxonomy): domain Bacteria; phylum Bacillota; class Clostridia; order Lachnospirales; family Lachnospiraceae; genus RGIG6919. The sequence continues at coordinate 3,714 of CAMWOF010000189.1, read as the reverse complement.
TCCTGCGCTGAGAGCGGAAAGCAGGGACGTCCCTGTAAATGTCATAAACTGCCACTTTAATTTTTTCCAATCAGCCTGTACAAAAAACCACAATGCTGTAAACAGGCAAACACTATATGCTATATAGAAATTTGAGATAATTATAAGCAAAAGCGTCAGATAATAAGGTTTCCATTCCCCAAAACGGAGTAATTTCTCTAATGCCCATAAAACCAATGGCAGCAGCCAGTAGGCGTCTAACCAATTGCATAGGAAGGAATAACATAGCACACCGTTACAAACGCCATAAGAAATACCAGCAAGCAATGCCAATTGCCTGCGAAACGGATTCACATTGATTGTATATGTATGCATGAAATAAAATGTCATGGTAACAGAGCAAAGGACAAGCTTTCCCAATAACACAGCGATACATCCCACTTCCAAGTATTCCATGGGAAGCAGCATAAGCAGCCAATTTGTGGGAGAGGCAAGATAATATGCCCAGTTTGCATAAAAATTAGTACCTAACCCCATATTCCACGAAAAAAACAGAGAATCACCGTCATGAACCTTTTGATGCATCTCACACAAAAAGGCGTAAAGCTGAGTAAAGCCGTCTCCTCTAAGCATGGAGTAATTTCCAAAGGGCAAAATTCGTTCATGGAGCATAAGCAATAGAAAAACGACGGCTGGCAAAAGCAATGCAAGAACGTAAACATATTTTTCTTTCCACGAAAAGCGATGCAGATATTCTTTCACTGATGCAACCTCCATAACCCCTTAGATTTTTAGAAACCCTAATATCCATCTCCCTTTTCAGCCGCAAAGGATACCCATTCCCCCATATGGTCGGTATTTACAATTTTAAAATTATTTTTTATAAGCGCCTGCCGCACCTCATCCTCCTTCGCCCGGATAATACCGGAGGCGATAAAGATTCCGTTTTCCCGCATCAGCGGAGCAATCACACCGCAAAGAGGAACAATCACCTCTGCCAGAATATTTGCAGCCACTATGTCAAACTGGCAGCGCAGAGAAGCGGCTAACTTTGCATCCTCCAGCAGATTCCCCTGTCGAATAACAAATGCTGCCTCAGATATTTGGTTTTGTTCCCGATTCTCCCTGCTGACCCTGACCGCCAGCGGGTCGATATCTAGCCCCAGCACTGCCCCAGCTCCCAGCCGCAGGGCAATCATTCCCAAAATGCCGGTCCCACAGCCCACATCCAACATCTCGCAATCCGCTGTAATATATTTCTTTAACTGTCGGATACAGAGCTTTGTGGTGTCATGGGAGCCGGTTCCAAAGGCAATGCCCGGATCAAGTTCAATTACAATATCCTCCGGCGTTTTATCCTCCAATGTCTCCCATGTGGGTTTGATAATGATGTTTTCCTCCAGCCGGAAGGGCTTAAAATATGCTTTCCAATTATTCAGCCATTTTGTATCCTCTGTATCCTCCACCGTCACTGTCTTTGGTCCCACGTCCATAAATTCTGACAGCCGGTCTAACTCTGCCCGGATATTTGCCAGCAGCTCAGGAATATTCATGACTGCTGCCTCCTCAAGCGAGGTTCCGCTGTTTCGGATTCCCTCCGCCTCCTGTCCTATAGGAATATAACAGGTAAGCCTTGCATATCCGTCATAGGACTCCGTCTGCTCCGGCAGGATATCAATATACATGGCGCGCCTTTCCTCCTCTGTCAAAGGCAGCTTATCCTCCACCTGGACGCCCTGTACTCCCAGCTCTCCAAGGGTGTAGCTTACCATGTCCACAGCCTCCACAGTCGTATCTATCATAATCTTTGTATATACCACGCAGTATCATCTCCATTTCATCGCTTATGGCATTTTATCTTCTGCGCTTTGCAGCTTATCTATGAGTATACGTTATGCTGTCCATTTTCGCAAGCCTTGAAGCACAAAAAACTTCCGCACAGAAGCAGTTTATCTGCCACCTGTGCGGAAGCTGTTTTATTTGCGCGAAGGCAAAGTGAGGATATGTCTGTGCTTGCACAAGACTATCCGAGCGCGCCCGCGAACCCGAGCAGTCTCGCGAAGCGTGACGCTCGTGGTTGATACTTTATTACGTTTTGCCTGCCCGGCTGATTTTCCTGCCAGCCTTATTTCTTTTTGCCAAATTTCTTTTTATGTCCGCCAAAGCTGAACTCGCCTGCGGAATCTGTAGACCTTCTGGCAGTGGAGCCGGTTGCCTCATCGTACTCATTTAAAATGTTCTTTTGCTCTTCTGTGAGCTTATCAGGCACCTGTACTACTAATGTAACATAGTGGTCACCCCGGACATTTTTGTTGCGCAGAGTAGGTACGCCTTTTCCCTTCAGCTTAATCTTGGTATCCGTCTGCGTCCCGGCAGCTATCTGCTGCTCAATCGGTCCGTCAATCGTATTAATGGTAATCGTGCCGCCTAAGGCCGCCTGGGTAAACGTAATCGGCTCACTGGAGAACAAATCATACTCCTGACGCTTGAAATTCGGATGCCTGTCAACCAATACCGTCACAAGCAAATCTCCTCTTTCTCCACCGTTGATGCCCGGTTCGCCCTTTCCGCGGATACGGATGCTCTGACCGTTATCAATCCCGGCCGGAACCTGTACCTGAATCTTTTTCTTGCTCTTTACGTAACCTGTGCCCGCACACTGGCTGCACTTAAATTTAATCACTTTACCGGAACCACTGCACTCCGGGCATACCTGCACATTTCTGACAACCCCGAACAGAGATTGCTGGGTATATACAACCTGCCCTTTGCCTCCGCATTTGGTACATGTCTCCGGCTGATGTCCCGGCTGCGCTCCGGAGCCCTGACATGCCTGGCACTCATCCTTTAATGGAAGCTCTAACTCCTGGGTGGTGCCAAAAACAGCATCCTCAAATTTCACACGCACAGTAGTCTTGATGTTGGCACCCTTCATCGGCCCGTTGGACTGCCTTCTCTGGGAACCACCGCCGAACATATCTCCGAAGATATCCCCGAAGATATCCCCCATATCGCTCATATCGAAGCCAAAACCACCGAAACCACCGCCGCCGTTCTGGTCAAATGCGGCATGCCCCAGCCTGTCATACTGAGAGCGCTTTTCCGGGTCAGAGAGCACTGCATATGCCTCTGCGGCTTCCTTGAACTTTGCCTCCGCCTCGGCATCACCCGGATTGGTATCCGGGTGATACTTCTTGGCAATCTTTCTGTAGGCCTTCTTTAATTCGGCCTCCGTCACATTTTTATCAACGCCTAAGACTTCATAATAATCTCTTTTATCTGCCATATTCCTTCACCTTTCATAAATAGACGGTGTCAAATTAAATCTCTGTATAATCTCCATCTACGACATCGCCGTCAGAGAAGTCCGGAGTGCCCGCGCCTGTTCCGGCATTTGCACCAGGCCCGTTCTGCTCATAAAGCTTAGAGAATAATTCCTGTGCGCTGTTCATCAATGTCTCCTTGCCCGCCTTAATCTGGTCTACCTGGGAATCTGTAAGATTCTCCGGGTCAACGCTTGCCAGCAAATCCTTCAGTGACTTTAAGTCAGCCTCAACCTTCGTCTTATCTGCATCAGAAAGCTTATCTCCCACATCCTGCAGCGCCTTTTCTGTCTGGAATACCATGGAGTCCGCCTCGTTTCTCGCCTCGATGGCATCCTTCCTCTTTTTGTCCTGCGCCTCGTACTCTGCGGCCTCTCTTACTGCTCTCTCGATATCATCATCGGACATATTG
>CAMWOF010000188.1 GCA_947175805.1 uncultured Clostridiaceae bacterium | reverse complement strand
ATTTTTATATCTCACTTATCACTATCCAGCCAGATATAGTCCTCAGTTCCCCCAAGCGAGCCGCCGGTAGAGGTTATCTGCTTGACCCGGATACGGTCGCCCTCTTCTAATTCAAGCCCCCGAACCATCAGCGCCTTTTCGTTGATAAACTTTGTATCCTGTTTTTTTCCGTTGACATAAATTCTACTGGACTCCGTGAAATGCCCACCAGTGACTACCATGGCATCTGCACCCTGCCGCACATTTTCGATAGCGATGTCGTAATAGCCCATGTGAAGGTCCGTGGGGTCATAGCGGTCAACGCCACCGTAGACATAGTGCTCCCCGTAAAGCATATCATACTGCAAAAGCTCCAGGCCCTTCAGATAATCCGGGCTGTTTTTGCACTTCTGATGGTATTTTGTCATAATGCCGTTTGCATAGCCCAGCTTTTCCATTACGGCAGCGGAGAGCTGGTAGGCGGCAAGATTCTCGTCATGCCGCGGCAAATCAAAATTATCCCAGATAATATAAGTTGTCTGATAGCTATCCTGGTACTTTAGCTGACTGTCCTCAATGCCCAGCGTAGGCAGATGGTCACCAAAAAACACGATGACTGTATCCTCGCCGCAGTCTTCCACCGCAGCAATCAATTCCCCTATAAAATCATCCACCTGCTTACACTGGTTGGCAAAATATTCAAACTGGTTTTTCCTGCTTTCATTCTTCCCGCCCGACAGCGTAATCGTCTGCGTTTCATCCACCGGCTCCGCAGGGTATTTCCCGTGAGACTGCACAGTAATTGTATAAATAAAATCCGGCTCTTCTGTCATTTCCATCCGCGTCAAAATCTCGGAAGTCAAAATTTCATCCCTCGCAAACCCAATGGGATTATAAGAAAGCCCGTTCATATATTCCACGGAATCAAACACCTCAAAGCCCAGCATTTCAAACACCTCATGCCGGGAATAAAAGCTGCCCCGATTGTTGTGGACCACCGCCGTGGCATAGCCCCGCTCCTGCAGATTATATGCCAGGCTCTCGCAGGTCTGTTCCTGCAGTATCGTTTTGTAGGGGTACTCACACAATCCGAAAAACCGAAGGCTCATTCCGGTCAATACCTCAAATTCCGTATTCACCGTACCAGCACCCAGGGCAGGCACCCTTAACAACCCTGATGTATAGTTCTGCAGCAGCTCATGGAAATTCGGCATAGGGTCCTCAGAAAACTGGTATCCCCATAAATTGCTCAAATCAAAAAAGGATTCCAACTGCACAAATACAACATTAGGTGCACTTTTCTTCTTTTCGTTTCCCTCCTGCCCCAAATCATTATCCAACCGGAGATTTCTGCAGATATCTGTCACGGCCTGCTCGGAATAATTTAGCGGCCGCTTTATTCCTGTGTCCACTACGCTGTTTGCAAAGGAATAACAAAATCCGCTCTTTTCAAAAGTCAATGTGATATTACCGGTATTTTCAAAAAGATTTGTATTTACGCTGGCGCCATATATGACTGCGCCGCCGGCTGCTGCCAGGGCAAAGCCCAGAACATCCCGCTTCCAGTACTGCCTGCGCCTCACCTTCGGCACCTTGTGATAGAGATACAGTGACAGCAGAATACAAAACACCAGGGCGAAAATAATAGCCACAATCTGAAATGTGGTGAGATACTGCTTTATAATGCTGATAACGGATGTGAGCACACCCACATCCGCCCAGGACAGGGGCGATACCCGGTTTAAAAGTACCAGGTAATTCGCCACCCCCAGAATCATCCATATAAGCCCGATTAAAAATGCCCAGAACAGCCTTCTTCTGGCAAACAGGCACAGAAGGAGCATTGACATTACAAGCACCACATTGACAAGATACTGCAAGGGTGACGAAAGGATAAATGCAAATCCTGCCTGTACGGATTTCCTGTGAAACATTTCAATAACCAGCACCAGAAAAAACGGACTGACAATACAGAGCGGTATCGGATTCTCATTCATTTTCTTCAGGATGTCTTTCACTTTCTGAACCATATACGCCCCCAATAAATTAAAATGCTATCGCTTTGCCACGCCCAGCGTAACCTTCTCTCCGTTGATATTCCACTCTCTGGAAATCTCCGTTGTTCCTCCGTAGCAAACCTTCTCAGCTAATACACCATCCATCAGCGCCTGCTCCTGCGCCTGCAGAATTCCGGCAAGCTTGTCGTTGCCGTCTACATAAACATCAATCCGGTCTGTCACCTCAAAGCCCGCATCCTTTCTCATGGTCTGTATCTTAGAAATAACCTCACGGAGGAAGCCTTCCTGAATCAGCGCATCGGAGAGGTTGGTATCTAAAACCACGGTCACATAATTATCCGCCTCGGTAACATAACCCTCCTGCTTCACCATCTCAATTAACAAATCCTCCTCTGCCAGGCTGACATTTACGCCGTCCACATCAAAATGCAGGGCACCCTCAGACTTTAATGCCGCCATTGCCTCGTTGCCATCAAGCCCTGCCAGGTATGTCTTGATACCACCAAGCTGCTTGCCATACTTCGGTCCCACGGTCTTTAGCTGCGGCTTAAAGCTGTATGTGGTAAATGCGGACACATCATCCGTAAAGGAAACCGTCTTCACATTCAATTCGTCCTCTATAATCTTCTGAAAGAACTCCGGCACTTCCTTATCCGCCTTTACATACATCTGTCCAATTGGCTGGCGGTTCTTGATATTTGCTGCATTTCTCGCCGCGCGTCCCATAACGACAAGCTTAAGCACCTCGTCCATATTTGCCTCAAGCTCGGCGTCAATGGCAGCTTCATCCGCAACCGGATAATCGCACAGATGGATACTCTCCGGCGCAGCCTTATCATTACTTCTTACAAGGTTCTGGTAAATGTCCTCTGTCATAAACGGAATCATCGGCGCCGCTGCCTTGGAAACCGTTACCAGCGCTGTATAGAGGGTCATGTATGCATTTATCTTATCCTGCTCCATGCCCTTTGCCCAGTATCGCTCACGGCTTCTTCTGACATACCAGTTGCTCATCTCATCCACAAACTCCGAAAGCGCCTTACATGCCTCTGGAATCCGGTATGCCTCCAGATTAGAATCAGCGAGCTTCACGGCAGAATTTAATCTGGACAAAAGCCATTTATCCATCACCGACAATTTATCATACTCCAGCGCATAATCCGCCGGATTAAACGCATCTATATTTGCATAAAGAACATAAAATGCATAGGTATTCCACAGCGTACCCATAAACTTTCTCTGTCCCTCTACCACTGCATCCTCATGGAACCGGTTCGGCAGCCACGGAGCGGAATTGGTATAGAAATACCAGCGAATGGCGTCTGCGCCATATTTATTTAATGCCTCCATCGGGTCAACGGCGTTGCCCTTGGACTTGCTCATCTTCTGCCCGTCCTTATCCTGCACATGGCCTAATACGATAACATTTTTATATGGCGCCTTGTTAAATATCAGCGTCGAAATTGCCATCAGGGAATAAAACCACCCTCTCGTCTGGTCCACTGCTTCGGAAATGAAATCCGCCGGGAACTGCTGCTCAAAGATATCCTGATTCTCAAACGGGTAATGCCATTGGGCAAACGGCATGGAACCGGAATCAAACCAGCAGTCGATAACCTCCGGCACACGCTTCATCTCTTTGCCGCAGTCCGGGCATTTAATAGTTACCGCATCAATGTACGGGCGGTGCAGCTCAATATCATCCGGGCAGTTACTGCTCATGCTCTTTAGCTCCTCAATAGAACCGATAGCATGGCGTAAGCCGCACTCGCATTCCCAGATGTTAAGCGGCGTACCCCAGTAACGGTTTCTCGAAAGACCCCAGTCCTGCACATTCTTCAGCCAGTCACCGAAGCGTCCCTTGCCGATGCTCTCCGGAATCCAGTTTACCGTATCGTTATTTCTCACCAGGTCATCTCTGACAGCCGTCATCTTGATGAACCAGGAATCTCTTGCATAGTAAATGAGCGGGGTATCACAGCGCCAGCAAAACGGATAGTCGTGCTCAAACTTCGGCGCATCGTAAAGAAGCCCTCTCTCCTCCAAATCCACCAGTACCTTCGGGTCCGCATCCTTTACAAACAGCCCGGCAAAAGGCGTCTCCTCCGTCATGTTGCCTCTGCCGTCCACAAACTGGACAAATGGCAGGTCGTAATTTCTTCCTACATTTGCATCATCCTCACCGAAGGCAGGCGCAATGTGCACGATGCCCGTACCGTCGGACATAGTTACATAGTTATCACAGGTGACATAAAAGCCCTTTTTCTTCTGCTTATCCGCCACAGTCTTTGCGCAGGCAAACAACGGCTCATACTCCTTGTGCTCCAAATCCGTACCCACATAGGTTTCAAGAATCTCATATGCCTTTTTCGGCGTCTCACCCTCTCCTGCACTTTCAGCAAGCTTTCCCAGCACCGTATCTAAAAGCGCCTGTGCCAAATAATAAGTATATCCATCCGCTGCCTTTACCTTACAGTAGGTCTCCTGGGGATTGACGCAGAGGGACACATTTGACGGCAGCGTCCACGGCGTAGTCGTCCATGCCAGAAAATACGCATCCTCTCCCGCCACTTTAAAACGCACAATGGCAGAACGCTCCTTTACCAGCTTATAGCCCTGCGCCACCTCATGGGAGGACAGAGGCGTACCACAGCGCGGGCAGTAAGGAACAATCTTAAAGCCCTTGTAAAGTAAATCTTTTTCCCAAATCTGCTTTAATGCCCACCACTCCGACTCAATAAATTCATTGTGATAGGTAACATAAGGGTTCTCCATGTCCGCCCAGAAGCCAACCTTGCCAGAAAATTCTTCCCACATGCCCTTGTACTTCCAGACACTCTCCTTACATTTTTTAATAAAAGGATCTAAGCCGTATTCCTCAATCTGTTCCTTTCCATCGATGCCTAAGAGCTTCTCCACCTCTAACTCCACCGGAAGCCCGTGGGTATCCCAGCCCGCCTTTCTCACAATATTATGTCCCTTCATTGTCTGATATCGGGGAATCATATCCTTAATAACACGGGTCAGCACATGACCGATATGCGGCTGCCCATTTGCGGTAGGGGGGCCGTCATAAAAGGTATAGAAGGGCATACCCTCCTTTGTATCAATGCTCTTTTGGAAAATATTATTATCCCTCCAGAACTTCTCCACTTTTTCTTCCCGTTCAACAAAATTCAGATTCGTAGAAACCTTCTCGTACATATTTATTCTTCCTCCTGAAATTATTAACCTCAATACTCGGATTATACAACGAAATGCGGGCGTTATCAAGCAAATACATGCAAATCAAATACCCCGCAGCAAGCTGCGGGGCATAATCTGGTTTCTTTTTGCCATCCTTTTATGGAAATTTGTTTGAACATGTCAGGCAGCTTAATGCACTCTTTTTAGCAGCCGCTTAAGCTTTCCCGGCAGCCACATGATGAT
>CAMWOF010000187.1 GCA_947175805.1 uncultured Clostridiaceae bacterium | reverse complement strand
GTATTCTGTTGTATCCTCCGTGGAAAAGATTGAGGATGCAGGCGGTGACGTAACCAAAATACACATTAACTTCCAGGAATATTTTAAGAGTATGGGGGAGAACCCAGAGCGGTGGGGATCACCGACGGCTGCATTGCTCGGCGCATATGCTGAGCAGATGGGCTTTGTGCTTGCCTCAATTGGCGGCAAAGACAGTATGTCCGGCAGCTTCAACGACATTGACGTACCGCCGACACTGGTTTCCTTTGCGGTGGATGTGGCATCGGATACGTGTGTGGTGACACCAGAGCTAAAGCAGGCGGGCAGTGTGCTTGTACAGGCTGATATTAAGCGGGACACTTACGATTTGCCGGATTATGCAGAGGCGATGTCACTTTATGAAAGGGTTTATGCGGCGGCGAAGGCCGGGAAGCTGCTATCCTCGTATGCCGTGGGCTTCGGCGGCTTAATTGAGGCGGTGAGCAAGATGGCCTTTGGCAATCAGCTTGGTGTTAGGCTTTCCGAAAGCATTTCTAAAAAGGAACTGCTGGATAAAAATTATGGCTCTATTATATTTGAAGTGCGAAAAGAGGATGTGGATGCATTAGGCTTTGATGTAAAAGTGATTGGTGAGGTCACTGACACAGCTGAGTTTTCTTATGGAGATACTATCATAACCATGGCTGAAGCGTTACATGCATGGACAGGAACATTGGAGAAGGTCTTTCCAACCACCTCCGGCGTGGAACAGGCAAAGCTTGATACACCGCTTTATGATACCGGTAACATTTATATATGTAAGCATAAGACCGCTATACCAAAGGTATTTATTCCGGTATTTCCGGGTACGAACTGTGAATATGATTCCGAGCAGGCATTTTTAAAGGCTGGAGCACAGGTAAATACCATCGTATTTAAAAACATGAGTGCGCAGGATATTTTGGACTCTGTGGATGCCTATGTGAAGGCAATCAATGAATCACAGATGATTATGTTTCCGGGAGGCTTTTCTGCCGGGGATGAACCGGAGGGGTCTGCCAAATTTATTGCGGCAACCTTCAGGAATGAGAAGCTCAAGGAGGCTGTCATGCGTCTGCTGAACGAAAGAGATGGTCTGGCTCTCGGCATCTGTAACGGTTTTCAGTCATTGATTAAGCTGGGACTGCTTCCATACGGCGAAATCAGGCCGTTGAAAGAGGATTCTCCGACACTGACAATGAACAGTATCGGGCGGCATCAGTCCAAGATGGTCTATACAAAGGTGGTGACCAATAAGTCGCCATGGCTTATGAAAACGGAGTTAGGCGGCGTCTATACCATTCCCGCCTCCCATGGCGAGGGACGGTTTGTTGCAAATAAGGAATGGATTGACAGGCTGTTTGCAAATGGGCAGGTTGCGACCCAGTATGTTGATGTAAACGGCATGCCAACTATGGATGAGGCGTATAATATCAACGGCTCCTATGCTGCGATAGAAGGTATTACAAGCCCGGATGGCAGAGTGCTCGGCAAGATGGCACATTCGGAGCGTATCGGTAATTCTGTAGCAGTTAACATTACCGGTAATCAAAACCAAAGGCTGTTTGAAGCGGGTGTGGAGTATTTTAGATAAGATTTTATAGTAGGAAGGAGGCTTCCATGAAAAGGACGGCAGTATTTATATTGGCAGTATCCATATTGGTGATTGCCCTGTCGGGCTGCGGCGGTTTATCGGATTCTAAGTCTTCGGACAACCAGGATTCCAAACAGAATCAAGCGGCCAATGAGTCCGTGGGACCGGATTCCCTGGCGGATCAGGTGGATTCCTATGTAAATGCAGGAGGGACAATGATTCCGGCGGATAGAAATGATGTACCGGATGCTGCAGGGGATGTTTCGGAAGAAATAGAATCCTCCTCTGGCAGTACCTCGGAGGATTCTCCTTCCGGTGAGGAGGAACCATCGGACGGCACCGGCGATTTTGTTGCGAAAGACGATACAGTCTATGCTACTGCGGATGTTATGGTAAGGAACCGGCCTTCAATCAAGGGAGATCCGGTAAAGCTGCTAAAAGCCGGAGAAGGCATTCATCGGGTAGGTTACAGTGAGCAGTGGACAAAGGTAGAGTCAAAGGGGTATTATTATTATATTGCCTCTAAGTATCTGTCGGAGACGGTGCCATAGATTTTTTTGCAGAATAAACAAACATGTTATGAACCATAGAATGGAGAGGAGAATGAAACATGGGAATGACAATGACACAGAAAATATTAGCTGCACATGCGGGTCTGGAATATGTGGAAGCAGGGCAGTTGATTGAAGCAGATTTAGATATGGTTTTAGGAAATGACGTCACCACACCGGTGGCGATTCATGAGATGGAGAAGTTTAACACAAAGGAAGTGTTTGACAAGGATAAGATTGCTATGGTGCTCGACCATTTTACGCCGAATAAGGACATAAAGAGTGCAGAGCACTGTAAATGCGTCAGGGAGTATGCGGGGGAGCACAATATTACGAATTTCTTTGATGTAGGTGAGATGGGGATTGAGCATGCGCTTCTCCCGGAACGGGGATTGGTGGTAGCCGGTGACGTATGCATCGGTGCGGATTCTCATACTTGTACCTATGGTGCGTTAGGCGCATTTTCCACTGGCGTGGGCAGCACGGATATGGCAGCCGGCATGGCAACCGGTAAGGCATGGTTCAAGGTGCCTTCTGCCATCCGTTTTGAGTTGACAGGCAAGCCTGCTAAATGGGTCAGCGGTAAGGATGTGATTTTACATATTATCGGTCTGATTGGCGTGGACGGCGCACTGTATAAGTCTATGGAGTTTGTCGGGGACGGTATAGCCAATTTATCGATGGATGATCGCTTTACCATGGCAAACATGGCGATTGAGGCCGGTGCAAAGAACGGTATCTTTCCGGTAGATGACCTGACAACTGCGTATATGAAGGAGCACTCCAAGAAGGCGTATACAGTCTATACGGCAGATGACGATGCACAGTATGACGAAACCTATACGATTGATTTGAGCACGCTGAAGCCGACAGTGGCATTTCCGCATCTGCCGGAGAATACGCATCCGATTGATGAGGTGGGGGACATTGCCATTGACCAGGTTGTGATTGGCTCCTGCACGAATGGGCGTATTGAGGATTTGAGAATTGCGGCAGAGATATTAAAAGGGCGCAGGGTGAAAAAGGGACTGCGTGTCATCGTGATTCCTGCCACCCAGGCGATTTACTTACAGGCGATGGAGGAAGGACTCTTAAAAATATTTGTGGAGGCTGGTGCGATTGTCTCTACACCTACCTGCGGACCTTGCCTCGGAGGACATATGGGCATCCTGGCGGCAGGTGAGAGGGCGGTTGCCACGACGAACCGCAATTTTGTCGGAAGAATGGGGCATGTGGACTCCGAGATTTATCTGGCTTCCCCGGCGGTGGCAGCGGCGTCTGCGGTGACAGGCAAAATCAGTTGTCCGTGTGAACTGGAGTAAAACGTAAAATAGGAGGTATTTGAGAATGAAAGCATGTGGAATTGTACACAAGTACGGAGATAATGTTGATACAGATGTAATTATTCCTGCAAGGTATCTGAATTCTTCGGACCCTGCAGAGCTGGCCAAAAGCTGCATGGAGGATATTGACCCGGAGTTTGTAAAGCGGGTTAAGCCGGGGGATATTATGGTTGCCAACAAAAATTTTGGCTGCGGCTCTTCCAGGGAGCATGCGCCGATTGCCATTAAGGCAGCCGGTATTAGCTGCGTGATTGCGGAGACCTTTGCGAGAATTTTTTATAGAAACGCCATCAATATCGGCCTGCCGATTATTGAGTGCAGGGAGGCAGCAGAAGCAATTGCGGCAGGAGATGAAGTGGAGATTGATTTCGATTCCGGCATGATTTACGACAAAACCAAGGGCTTAGAGTTTAAGGGACAGGCATTCCCGCCTTTTATGCAGGAAATTATTAAGGCAGAAGGACTGGTAAACTATATCAACAGCAAGAAAAATTAATGATTTCCATACTTTTTGCATTGCACAATATTGGAGCAGATGGTATAATTATGATATTGTATTAAAGATGTAACCCAATAACACGGGCAGCAAAAAAGTCTGACCCAATGAACAAAAGGAGAGAGGATTTTTATGAAAGAAAAAAGAGTTTATTTCAGACAGTCAGTGGTTGCTCTGGCGTTTATGCTGGTGATGCTGTTTGCGTTTGGCGTTACCGTATCGGCAGCGACACCGACAGGTTTACGGCAGACCAGTGACAGTGAGACCTCGGTGAAGGTGGAGTTTACCGGCGTGGCAGGTGCAAGATACTATGGCTATCAGCTGGCAACGGATCCGGGCTTTACAAATGTTCTTGATTCAGGTTATATGTCATCATCCTGGAATTATGCGTATATCAATAATCTGGGAACCGGCGCCTCATATTATGTCAGAATCGGCTGGGGTACAGATTCCAAGAACTGTTATGCGAATTTCAGTGAGCCGATTGAGGTCGTTACCACACCGGCAAAGGTTACTAATGTTAAGTTTATCGGAGCAAATGACAATGCAGTAGCCCTTGCCTGGGATATGATACCGGGTGCAACGCAGTACCGTGCCGAATATAATTCGTTGTCTTACACTTCCGCTACAAACAGTATCTGGGTTCCATATGACCCGTCGGGTTATTCAATTTATGTTCGTGCGCAGAGGGTCAGCGCTACCGGTTACGTAGCAGAAGGAGGTTACGCTTACGTATCTAATGTGTCTGCACTTACGTCAAAGATTTCAAAGGATAATTTTGGATTAAGGAACGCATGGACGGGCCTGAATTCATTCCAGATTGCCGCAAATTATTATGGTCATGGCATGGATGTTGAAGTATATGATGTAAAAACCGGGAAAAAGAAATTTTCCGGCACAGCGAACAACACCACCTATGGTTATGTGGAATTTAACAAGTTTAAGAAAAGCACTATGTATAAATACCGCGTGCGTGCCTATATTATAACCACCGATGGGCAAAAGATTCCTGGAAAATCATGGAGTGCATACAGATATCTGGTTAATCCAAAGGAAACCAAATACACGCAGAGCGGTAAGAAGATTAAGTTAAACTGGAGCAAACTGACCGGTGTATCCAAAATTAAAATCCAGGTGTCTACCAAGGAAAAAAGCGGATATAAGACCGTGGCTACTTTAAAGGGCACAAAGACCAGCTATACGATTACGAAATATAACAAAAAGGCGCTCAAGAAGGGCAAGAAATATTATGTCAGAATTATATATCAGGCAAAGAGCGGCAAGAAGAACTATGACAGTGATATTTATTCACAGACCAGCGAAATTAAAGTAAGATAACGATTGCATGGAATATCAGGCAGGGTCAGACAAAGTCTGGCTCTGTCTTTTTTCGCGAAAGCAAAGTGAGGATATGTCTGTGCTTGCACAAGACTATCCGAGCGCGCCCGCGAAC
>CAMWOF010000186.1 GCA_947175805.1 uncultured Clostridiaceae bacterium | reverse complement strand
AATCTGTATGGCGGCACCTTTACGGATGCCACACATACAAGTTATACAGTTGACAGTGAGAAAAACAGGCAAGCCCTGCAGCTTCTTTATGACTTAGAGGGTATCAACTTTGAACCTTCTCTTTCCTCTGCGGATGCAATAGATTTGTTTTGCAAAAAAGAATCTGCCATGTGCTTCTGCTGGAATGTGTCCATGGAAGTGCAACAGACCATTAACAATCCGGATTTGGATTTTGAAGTATTTCCCATGGCTTTTCCGACTAGCGAAGATACACCGAAGCTTCAGGGAGGTATCTGGGGATTTGGTATTTTTGACAGCGGCAGTCAGGAACGTATCGCGGCAGCAAAAAACTTTATCCGCTATATGACAGAAAATGATATTCCATACACCAGAGCAGTAAGGGCTACTTCCTACTGGCCGGTGCGGGATATGGGTAATATATATGAAAATGATATGCTAATGACGGAATATAGCATTTTTACACCATACATGGGTGATTATTATCAGATTACCCCTAACTGGTCACAGGCGCGTACTGCATGGTGGCAGCTGCTGGCGAAGATTGGAGACGGGACCGATATTTCAGAGGCGACCAAGGGATTTCCTTCTCCGGAATGATTGTCGGTGTTAAAATTTTGTACAATGTGAGGATAAATCTATGAGTACAAAAATTATAAGCTTTGTCAAAAAGGAAACAATACTTTGCATAAGCCTTCTGCTTGCAGTTATATCTGCATTTTTTGTGCACCCTGACAATGAATACATGAATTATGTAGATTGGCACACATTAATGCTGCTTTTTTCACTCATGGCAGTGATGGCAGGCTTACAGCGCCTTGGTGTATTTCGCAAAATCGGAATAATGCTTTTATCCCATACAAAAAATACAAGACAGCTTGCGCTTATATTAGTTTTTCTTCCATTTTTCTTCAGCATGCTTATTACAAATGACGTGGCGCTTATTACCTTTGTTCCGTTCGCAATCATTGTTCTTAAGCTTGCCGACAGCGAAAACATGCTTGTTCCCGTAGTTATTTTACAGACTGTTGCCGCCAATCTCGGCAGTATGCTTACACCTATGGGAAACCCGCAAAATCTCTATTTATTTTCACAATCACAAATGTCCCTTGCGGCTTTTCTAAAGCTTATGCTTCCTTACACAGTTACGGCAGCTTTGTGCCTGTTAATTGTAATTTTGTTTTTTAAGAAAAAAGGAATTGATATGATTGACATGGAAAACAACAGCAATATATCAAGACTGTTGTTTTTTATGTATCTTATTTTATTTTTTCTATGTCTTCTCTGTGTTTTGGATATCATTGATGTTAAGGTTGTGACAGCCATAATCATTATTTTTCTTCTTGTTTTTGAACGTAAAATCTTCACTTCCATTGATTATTCACTTCTCGGAACATTTATCGGCTTTTTCATATTTATAGGAAATATGGGAAGACTGCCGCAATTCCACAATTTTATCGAAAATTTAATTATTGGCAACGAGGCGCCTGTCTCAATACTCTCAAGCCAGGTTATAAGCAATGTTCCATCTGCGCTTCTGTTATCAGGCTTTACGGACAATTGGAATGCTCTTATTGTAGGAACAAATTTGGGCGGACTTGGTACACTTATTGCATCAATGGCAAGTCTTATTTCATATAAGCAGATTGCCCGGAATTACCCGGGCAAAAGAATAAGTTATCTTATCTGGTTTACCATCACAAACATTATTATGCTTTGCATATTGTTTGCAATATATTTGTTCTTGAATTAGACTCAAATTATAGCACACACTCTCTCAATCTCTCAGCCAGCGATTTTTTCACGGCGCAAATGTACTATTACTATTTACCTCACCTTATAATTTTTTTCTGCATATAATATAAAAAACGACTTGTAGGGCTAATCATGAAAAACAACTGCCAAAATCTCTACTTCCTGTCCACCATAGCTTGTCAGCTTGCAGAAAACCTTGATGAAAAAGAACTGGAAAGGCTTTCCGCTGATCTGACCGCCTTGGGATATATGCTTGAATCGTTATTAGCACATCAGAATGCATGTAGAGATGATTAATATTTAGAACATCTGTTATTTCTTCTCGAAAATAAATTCCACTGCATCTTCACCTTCGCCAAACGTATAACTAAGTGTTTTTCCTTCCAGCTTCCCTGTTACAAAAACTAATGTATCTGTTATTTTAAAGCTATATTCATTATCACTAATCTGTTCTACCTGAAGGTCAAAACTCGTTTCACCTATAGGTTCTGCTATACAGGTATATGATGCAGTATTTCCATTAATTTCATAACATTCATATGATTCAACATCATCACCTTTAAGCACAGTTCCATCGGCAAGTTTCTGCTTTGTCAGCTCCCACTTTCCATCAATCGTCTCCGCTTTTCCACATGCAGCTAATAAGCACAAACATAACATAGTTGTAATTAATAATAATTTCTTTTTCATCTTCTCAATCCTCCTCAAACTCATCAAATTATAATACACATTTAATCATCAACAGAAAAATGAAGTATCGTAGTCTTTTCGGCCTTTCTTTCGGCCATTATTGATTCTGTTTGAATTTTAGCCGAAAGCCAAACAAAAAACAAGTGCATTTCGGCTAATATTTATTGTATTTTAATTTCAGCCGAAAATGCGCTCTTGATAAAATTTTTTCAGTTAACTTCTAGTCAGGCAAATTACTTTCGTACAGGAATTATACTTTGCCCTTCGAATTTTTCTTCCACTTTCCCTAAATACTCTCTGATAGAAAGATGCTGTGGACATGCCTGTTCACACTTCCCGCACTTGATACAATCACTCGCTTTTCCGTGATCATTCAACACAATATTATTATAATATACCTGCTGGCTGGAGAAGCTTCCCGAGGTACGCATAATACTGTTGTACAATGCAAAATACTGAGGAATCGCAATCTTTTTCGGACAGCCATGCGTGCAGTATTCGCATGCCGTACATGGAACGGCAGTCTTTTTATTAATAATCTCTGCTACTTTGCGAATGACCTCATATTCTCCTTCATCCAATGGCTTGAAATTTTGAAATGTACCGGTATTGTCAAGCACCTGCTCCATTGTATTCATGCCGCTGAGCACCATAAATACCCCTTTCTGGCTCGCAGCAAAACGAAACGCCCAGCTTGCAACAGATGCGTCCGGATGATATTCTTTCATCAGATTTTCAGCTTCCTCTGGAACATTTGTCAAGGTTCCGCCCTTGCATGGCTCCATGACAATTACCGGCTTTTGATATTTATTGGCAATCTCCACACATCTCTTTGACTGCACGTTAGCCTGTTCCCAATCTATATAATTAATCTGGAGTTGGACAAAATCCAGCCGGTCACCATATTTCTCAAGGATTTCCTCTAAAAGCTCTGGCATATCATGAAATGACATGCCCACTGCCTTTATCTTCCCCTCATCTTTTTTATTTTTGACAAAATCAAAAGCATGATTTTTACAGCACTTGTCATATACGTTATGTCCCATATTATGAAGTAAATAAAAGTCAAAATAATCTACACCGCAGTTTTCAAGCTGTTCCGCAAAGATTTTTTCCAAATCCTCCTCGTCTTTAAAGTCCCGCAACGGCATCTTAGTTGCGAGCTGAAAACGTTCTCTGGGATAACGATCCACCAGTGCCTTTTTCACCGCCTTTTCTGCCTGATATCCATGATATGTATAGGCAGTGTCAAAATAAGAAAAGCCCTGTTCCAAAAAACAGTCGAAAAGCTTCTCAATCTCTTCATAATCAAAGGTTGTCTGATCCGACGCATCCAGCACCGGAAGCCTCATACAGCCAAATCCAAAATTCTTTTCTTTCATCATATCCATTTAATATTTTCCCCCTTTATCATCCCTATCAACATTGGTGAAATTTATTATACGTCATCAACAAAGTTTTCTTTAGACCTATTATATAAGCTTACTTGCCATAAAACAATTTCACTTTCACGGGATTTTTCATAAGTAAATCTTATGCGAATTAAAAGAGACGCCAAACACTATCGTGACGGCGTCCCTGGTAAAGAGTCTAGTAATCTATACCCTCTTCACTAATCTAATTGATTATACATTTCATCCGTTACTTCTTCACACCACTCATTGCGGGTTTCATCTCCAGGAACCTCTACTGCAATATGAGAAAACCAACTGTCCTTTTTAGCTCCATGCCAATGCTTTACATTCGGCGGAATCGTAATCACCATTCCCGGAGTAAGGCTCACTGCTTGTTTTCCTTCCTCCTGATACCAGCCTTCCCCTGTTGTACAGATTAAAAGCTGCCCGCCACCGCTCTTTGCGTGATGAATATGCCAGTTGTTTCTGCATCCCGGCTCAAACGTCACATTTGCCAGAAATACCGGACATTTCCCCGTTTCTGTGAGGGGCTTTAAAAAAGAGTTGCCAATAAAATATTGTGCATACGCATCATTCGGTGCACCTACACCGAAAGAATCCTGTTTTTCAAATGTTTCTCTGTCATTGATTTTACTCATTTAAATACCTCCTTGTGGCTTATGTAGCAACTTTTACCTATAAATTTATTATAACTCCCATCCGCTGTAATGTAAAATACTAATCAGACGCACCCCTCTCCGCCACGGAATAAATATTCTGCATGGGGTCAAGCAGGGACTAAAAAAATTCATTTTATTCATTCTACAATTGGCTATGTTACATCGACCTCAAAGTTAATGCTATCTATATAAAATTTGTCCTAACAGGCGTTTCCCGTTCTGGTTTTTCAATTCCATTTTGTCTGCCAATCTCAATACATTTCAGCAGCCATGCCATATGGCTTCCTAAAGTCCTCATTGTCTGCAAGCCCTCCAGGTCTTTTCTGACATCATCCGGAGTAAATCCATGTACTTGGTTCCAGTACTGTGAAGAAACCACAGGCATACAATTTATGGTGAAATATTTATTAAGCTGGTCAAAGGTTGCTGACGCACCACCTCTGCGGCAACTGACAACAGCAGCACCAAGTTTCCCTTCAAATTTTCCACTGCCCGCAAAAAATAAACGGTCAAGAAATGAGGTAATCTGCCCACTTGCCCCAGCGTAATACACTGGTGAACCTATTACAATCCCATCAATTTCCGGCAGCTTTTCAATCACTTCATTTACCTTGTCATCTATAAAACATTTGCCAGTATTTGAGCAGCTGCCACAAGCAATACACCCCGCAATCGGTTTTACTCCTAGATACATAATTTCTGTTTCAATACTATTTTTATCCAAAGTATCTGCAACCTCTTTTAATGCAGTATAGGTACACCCCTCTTTGTTTGGACTTCCATTAATTAATAATACTTTCATGTTCATATCCTCCAATTATTTATTTCTATTTTTGATTTTTCAAGTGTATCAATCACTTTATCACACTATATCATCTCGCCTGCGGCTCGATGACTGTTTTCGCATTATAG
>CAMWOF010000185.1 GCA_947175805.1 uncultured Clostridiaceae bacterium | reverse complement strand
GATATCGGAGACGAGCAAAGTATTGAGATGAGTCTCAGTACCTTCTCCTCTCATATGACAAATATTGTCTCTATTGTCAATGCGGCTGCCCCGGATACACTGGTACTCTTTGATGAGCTGGGAGGCGGAACAGATCCTATGGAGGGTGCGGCGCTGGCAACGGCGATACTCAGCCATCTGAACCAGCGGGGCATTTTTTGTATGGCGACCACGCATTACAGTGAGCTTAAGGCCTTTGCCCTGTCCATGCCGGGCATTGAAAATGCAAGATGTGAATTTGATTTGGCGTCCTTGCGCCCTACTTATAAGCTTACGATTGGGGTTCCGGGTAAGTCCAATGCCTTTGCCATTGCGGGAAAGCTTGGGCTGCCGGAGGAGATTATCAGTGAGGCCAGGGGGCAGCTTGACAGCCAGGCGATAGATTTTGAGACCTTGATCGCAGATTTGGAGAATTCTAAAAATGTAATCGAGCGGGAGCGGGCGGAGATTGAGGCGTTAAAGGCAGAGACATTGACGCTCCGCAACCAGCTGCAGGAAAAGCAGGATTCCCTGTCCCGGCAAAAGAGCGAGCTGCTTCGGGAGGCGAGAGAGGAAGCCAGGGATATTATTCAGGAGGCGAAGGACTACGCAGACGAGGCAATCCGAAAGTACAATAAGCTGGGCAAACATGCAGGGAGTAATCAGGAGATGGAGGCAGAGCGGGGCAGACTCGGCAAACGGGTGAAGCAGTTGGATTCCCAGCTTTCCGGCGGAAAGAAAAAGCGCATGGGCACGCACCGGGCATCGGATTTTAAGCTGGGGGATACGGTATTTGTCATTAGCATGAACCTGGAAGGCGTTATTACCTCCCTGCCCAATGCGAAGGGCTATGCCCAAGTGCAGATGGGAATTTTAAATTCCAATATACACATTTCCGATATGGAGCTGCGCTCAGGTAAAAAAGAGACGAAGCAGCAGGGACGGACAGGACACCACACAGATGTGTCAAAGGCGGCAAACATCAAGCCGGAGATTAATCTGCTGGGCATGACGGTGGATGAGGCGGTGTCCGCCCTGGATAAATATTTGGACGATGCTGCTCTGGCACATTTAAGCCAGGTGCGCATTATTCACGGCAAGGGAACCGGCGCGCTCAGAAAAGGCGTGCAGGAGTATTTAAAAAAGAATCCGTATGTAAAGAGCTACCGCCAGGGAGAATTTGGTGAGGGCGATATGGGTGTGACCGTTGCCGAGTTGTAGGCAGGGAAACGTACAATGGAATTGTTTGCAGAGCCGGCATACTGGCGTCTGATGAGCGTATATAGAAGGAGTGTGAGTATGGACAAACAGAAAATTTTGATTGTAGATGATGATGAAAATATTGCGGAGTTGATTTCTCTTTATTTAGTCAAGGAGTGTTTTGACACGGAGATTGTGCATGACGGCGAGGCGGCGCTGGAAAAAATGAAGCAGTATCAGCCGGATTTGATATTGCTGGATATTATGCTGCCGGGGATTGATGGCTATGAGGTGCTTTCCGAGGTGAGAAAGACCAGCAATGTACCGGTTATTATGCTCTCGGCCAAAGGCGAGGTGTTTGATAAGGTGCTGGGGCTTAAGATTGGGGCGGACGATTATATTATCAAGCCCTTTGATTCTAACGAAATGGTTGCCAGGGTGCGGGCTGTTTTGCGCCGCTATACGCCGGCTGCGGCATCGAAAAAGGATACAATTCCGAGCGAGCACACGGGTAAATATGTGGAATATGATAATCTGCTGATTAATATTTCCAATTATACGGTTACCATTGACGGACATAACCTGGAAATGCCGCCGAAGGAACTGGAGCTGCTCTATTTTCTGGCGAGCAAGCCGAATCAGGTATTTACCAGGGAGCAGATTTTGGACAGGCTGTGGGGGTACGAGTATATCGGGGATACCCGTACGGTGGATGTGCATATCAAGCGGCTCAGGGAGAAACTTCCGGCAAATGACCACTGGGGGCTGACCACAGTGTGGGGAATCGGGTATAAGTTTGAGGTGAGATAATGAAGAGAAACCGGACGTTGTTTGACTGGGTCATGTTGGGCTTTTTGTTTCTGAGTGCGGCATCCTTTACAGTTTTGTTTTTGTATACAACATATTCAACCGACCGGATGCTGATTAAGGAAAAACAGGATACACTGTACAACGAGGCCATTCTGCTGTCAAAGCAGACATTGGTAAATTATATAACTGGCATAACCTCCGGGGAGCTTTTAATCACTCGTTTTGACGAGTTTGAGGATGATTTGAAAATTAAGGTGTGGTATGTGGATAATACCGGTAATCTGGTTGCGGTATCCCACCGGGAAACCTATGACTATATCCCCAACAACCTGTCGGAGCTAAACGCCACCGACGAGCTGACGGGCTCTTTTTCCATGACCGGAGATTTTTACCATATATTTAGTGAGGATATGATTAGCCTGGGGATTCCGATTGAGGTGAATCAGGAGATAAAGGGGCAGTTGATTTTGCATACCGCTACCAGCCAGATTAGCAATATCCAAAAGGAAATGTTCACCATTACCTATACACCCTATGCCTTTGTCATTTTGCTTTCCTTGGTGTTGCTGGCGTTTTTGACCAGCCGGGTCATCAATCCGCTGCACAAATTGAGCGATACGGCCAGGGCATATGCCAGGGGAGACTTTGAGGCGAAGGCAAATATCAAGTCGAGGGATGAGATTGGGGAACTGGCCAATTCCCTGGAATATATGGCAGGAGAGCTTAGTAAATTAGATGAGTACAGGAAGAATTTTATCTCCAATATTTCCCATGATTTCCGTTCTCCGCTGACCTCTATTAAGGGGTATATTGAGGCTATGCTGGACGGCACGATACCGGTGGAGAAGCAGGAAAAATACTTGAATATTGTGCTTTTTGAGACAAAGCGGCTGACAAAGCTGACCACGGGGCTGTTAGAGTTAAACAGCTTTGATACCTATGGCCCGGTGCTCAAAATCAAGGAGTTTGACATTGTTCCATCCATCCGTTCCACGATAAATACCTTTGAGGGAACCTGTGAGCAGCGGGGGATTTCCCTCTATCTATCCTGTCCGGCGGAGGATACGGTAGTGTCGGCGGACAAGGAAAAAATCCAGCAGGTGATTTACAACTTGATTGACAATGCCATCAAGTTTAGTCCCAAAAATTCTACAATTCAGGTGACGATAACGGAGCAGAAGGATAAATTGTTTATATCGGTGAAGGACGAAGGCCCGGGTATTGAGGCGGATAAGCAGAAACATGTATGGGAGCGGTTTTATAAAAGTGATACCTCCAGAGGCAAGGATAAACAGGGCACCGGTCTGGGTCTGGCAATCACAAAAGAGATTATTAAGGCTCACGGGGAAAATATTAATTTGATTTCTACGGAGGGTGCGGGTTCAGAGTTTGTTTTTTCTTTGACCAAGGCATCAGTGAAGGCGCAGGTATAATGCGGCCATCGGCTTTTGCACAATCAAATTGTATATATAGTTGAGTTTCGCAATCGCCTTACAGCAAGGCAGATAGATTTACAGAAAGGAAGAGGAGGACAGTATGGTATTTATTAACACTTTGAGAGACGGGGATATGGTTTCATCCATTTATCTATGCAAGAGCAAGAATTCTCTGCAGACGAAGGCGGGGAAAAACTATTATTCCCTGCAGCTACAGGACAGCACTGGTATGCTGGACGGCAAGGTTTGGGATTTGAATAACGGCATCGGGCATTTTGAGGCGATGGATTACATACAGGTAGACGGACAGGTGGTGAGCTTTCAGGGCAACCTCCAGCTAAACATTAAGCGTATCAGAAAGGCCCAGGAGGGGGAGTATACGATTGATGATTATATGCCAAGCACAAAGCATGATAAAAATGAAATGTACAGGGAGCTTTTAAGACTGGTGGCATCAGTGGAGGATGAGCATTACCGCAGTCTTTTAGAGCATTTCTTTAAGGATCCTGAATTTGCGACAAAATTTCGTGACCATTCTGCCGCCAAATCTGTTCACCACGGCTTTATCGGCGGGCTGCTTCAGCACACAGTGGCAGTCGCAAAGCTCTGTGATTTTTATTGCAGCCAGTATTCGCTGTTAAACAGGGATTTGCTGGTGACGGCGGCGCTCTGCCATGATATCGGGAAGGTGGGCGAGCTTTCTTCATTCCCGGAAAATGATTATACGGACGAAGGACAACTGGTGGGGCATATTGTTATGGGTGTGCTTATGCTGGACAGGGTAATCTGTGGACTGAAGGAATTCCCGGAGCGGAAAGCAAATGAATTAAAGCACTGCATTTTGTCACACCACGGCAAGCTGGAGTTCGGTTCGCCGAAAAAGCCTGCGCTCATGGAGGCACTGGCGCTTTCCTATGCGGATGATACAGATGCGAAGATGGAGACCTTTACGGAGATTCTTGAGGGACATGAGGGAAAGGAAGACTGGCTGGGCTACAATAAATGGTTTGAGACGGATATCAGGAGAACCTCAAAATAAACGGATATTAAACAATTAAGTAATGTGAAATGTATGGACTATGTTGAAGAAGAATCAGGAATTTGAGCTTACAATCGAAGATTTGGGAAATGACGGCGAGGGTATCGGGCATCTGCCTGTTTCCTCGGAGGGAGAGGAGCTTCCGGCATCCGCCAGTGGCGGCATGATAATTTTTGTCAAGGATGCGGTGCCGAAGGACAGAGTCAGGGTGCGCATTCTCAAGGTAAAAAAGAACTGTGCCTATGGCAGAGTGATGGAGCTTTTGTCACCTTCCCCGGACCGGGTGGAGGCGGCGTGCCCATGGGCAAAGCGCTGCGGCGGCTGCAGCCTTCAGCATTTATCCTACGAGGCGCAGCTTGTCTACAAGTGGAATAAAGTAAAAAGCTGTCTTGAGCGTATCGGCGGCATCTTGGATGCTGCTGCCTTAATGGAGCCGATTATCGGCATGTTTACGGAGAAGGAGAAAAGTGCCCTTGATAACCCGCTGATTTCGGCAAATATATGTGAGAATGGACATTGGCGGTATCGGAACAAATCCCAGTTCCCGGTAGGCTGTGACGGCAAGGGTGATGCTGTTACCGGGTTTTATGCAAGCAGGAGCCATGATATTGTTCCTGTTACATTTTGCGGGATACAGACAGCGGTCAGTGATGATATCATCGGGAAGCTGCAGGCGTTTATGCGCAGATACCGGATTCCGGTTTATGATGAAAAAACGCATCAGGGACTGGTGCGTCACATTCTGATTAGGGTAGGATTTGTCACCGGGGAGCTTATGGTCTGCCTAATCGTCAACGGTGAGGAGCTGCCTCACGCAGATGCATGGGTGGAGATGTTGAAAAATATTCCCGGTATGACAAGCATCTGCCTGAATGTGAACAGGGAAAAGACGAACCGTATATTAGGAGACCGCTGCATAACGCTGTGGGGGCAGGACTATATCCCAC
>CAMWOF010000184.1 GCA_947175805.1 uncultured Clostridiaceae bacterium | reverse complement strand
TTCCTGTTCTAAGCCATTCTTCATTTACCCCAAATTCCTGACAAATATCGGACACAAGCCTGTCTCCCGGTATTTTCTTCCCATTTTCTATCAAATTTGTATAATTCGTTGAAATTCCCATTTTTTTAGCAAATTGTTCTTGTGTCATTTTGAAAGACTTCCGTAGCTCTGATATCCTAGTATTCATTTCCTCACCTCCTGTAAGTTAGAATAGCAAAAAATATTGAAAAAGTCAAGATTCAATATTGACAATATTGATTAAATCAAGTATACTATATTTACAAAATCAATAAACAAAAAGTTATATGTTATATTTGATTTAGTCAAACAAGGAGGTGATAAAAGTGGAGGAAAGAAAGATTTTTGTACCGCATGAGCTGAAAACTATCGAGATTGATGTGGAGAAGAAAATTTTCCGTGTGAATGGAGAAGATTTTGGAAAGAACTGCACAGGATTCAGCGTTGATTGCAACACGAGCCGTCCAGATGAAAAGCAGTACTCTGTCTGTGTTAGTATTGATACCGACATTCGTTTCAGGGCAAATTATAACACTGACGGTGAAAAGACCAGCGGTGGCTTTAAAAATCAGCAAGAAAAAGCGGCACTGTAAAAAGTGCCGCAATTCTTGAATCAATTTGACATGTGTTGAATTCCTGATTTTGTCAGTTTGAATTCTCCAAGCAGATTTTCCGTAACATATCCTAAATCTGCAAGTTGTTTTCCGACAGGAGTGCTTATATCTATCCAGTCAGCGCTTCCTGTTTTCAAATACTCGTCATACATTTGTTTTAACGTTTTCTCTTGTATGTCGGTCATTTGTGTGACTCCTTTCTTTTGTACTTGGCGCGGCAACACCTGTACAGAAAGGATAGCACAAAACCAATAATTTTTAAAGGAGGTGTTATCATGTCAGGTATTTTAGATGTAAGTACAAAGGATATTGATGATGCAAAGAAGATTTCTAGTATCTTTGCTGATATTTCAGAAGAGAGTAAGACGATGGCTATTGTTTACCTGTCCGCCCTTAGAGACAAAGAGATTGCGGACAAGGGTAGGCAGTTGCAGGAAGCGTAGAGGGGAGGTGAGGAAGGTGGATAGCAAAGAGACTCTTGATAAAGCGGAGGGATTTGCTAAGAAAATCGCCAATCTTGCAAAAGAAGAAGGGTTGACAATTTATGAATTGTGTAAGGCTGCGGATGTTGCGCAAGAAGAAGCTTTTAAATTTGTGGTTGACAATTCGGGTATGGAAACATGGCAGTTATTAGTTTTGATTTCTTTTATAGTGTTTTTGGCAGATTACAAGCCACAAGAATGATCAGGAGGTTTTAGGATGTATATTCCAGAATTTGTTTGCGGCATATTTTTCACAATCTTTGCGGAAATTGCAGTGGCTGTGGGATATGTGGTTTATAACTACGTAAAGAGAAGCAGGCGGCGCAGGAAGTAAGGAGGGAACCATGGATGATGAATTTTTCCATGATGAATTTTATCCTGAATGCCCGGAATGCGGTGAGGAAGTAATGGATATGGGTGATGGTCATGCCTATTGTCCCGGATGCGGTTGGCATGGAAGCATCTGGGAGGCAAATTAAGGAAAGGAGGAAAAGGTTTTGGGAAAAGTAACGCTTGGACAGTGGACACAGAAAGACGAACAGTTCACGCGCATCCTTAAGGCGGAACTTGGGAAGAAGGGCAAGGATTATAAAAACCTCATGCGCAGAACCGGAAGGTCGCAGTCGAACATCCACAGAAAATACCGGGAGCCGGACAGAATTACAGTAGGTGACCTTCGTGGGTTTATTCAGGAGGCGGGCTTGTCTAGGGAAGATGTTTGTGATTTTCTTTTTAACGACTGAAGGAGAAAAATGAGAAAAGTATTTAACTTAAACAATGTCTTTGGATCGGCAGTACTTGTCGCAATGATCGGAACTATTGCCACGGTTGCAAGTGAGATGTACTTAGCAACGGGTGTTTTACTGATAGTTCTCGCCGTATGCGTCTTCCTATCTATGAAAGAGGGCGGACAAAGAAAATAGGTTCCATATGCCCGGTAAGCATGGAACCTATAGAAAAATGTATCTGTGTTTATTATATCACAGGGAAGGGAAAATGCAATGGAAAATGTGTTGAATGATTGGGTTGATTCTGTGGCGATCAAGGATTATATGGATGCTTTGGTGGAGTTTAAGAAGCAGGAGTCTAAATTGTCACAATTTGGTGTTCACATAGAATTGGCGGGGATAAATGAGCACGTTCACGTTTTTAGAGGTATTCAAGATATGGTTGCCGCTGTGGGCGCAAAAATCAAAGAAGAGTTTCGGGAAAAGCAGATTAAGTATCATTATCAGTATTCTTTTATTTACAAAGGTGTTACTTTTCTTCAGCTGTCAGAGGAAAGGATGGAAGAGTATGACAGATCAGATTGAGAATGCAATGGTAGTTAATTGGTGGTGGGACGAATCAGAGTATGGAGTTCCAAGTAAAGCCAGGATGAAAAGGGAAAGACAGGCCTATGAGGCAGAGGAAAGAGAGGATAGGGAAGATGGCATTAACAACAGTTTATACTTGTGATATTTGCAAGCAGAGTAAGAGTAAGGACGATTTGGCAAAAATCACTGTAAAGGTAAGCGGATTGAAAGTTAAAGGATGCAGTTATGGTGGCTTTGATATTGATATTTGCCCCGACTGCCTTAGGAAGAAAGGTTTTGTGGTTGAGCACAAAGAAGAAGACGAGGAACAGGTGGAGGCACAGAACAGGGCAACACTTGAAGATAAGCTTTATGACATTCTGGAAAGCATAGGTGTAGTATTTGAGCAATAGGAGGATAAGGAAAAATGAGCACATTGTATGAAATCACAGGAGATTATCTCCGATTACTGGAAATGCTGGAGGAAGATGAAAGCATTGACGAGCAGGCATTTAAGGACACATTAGAGGGAATTGACGGAGAGTTTGAAATCAAGGCAGAGGGTTATGCAAAAGTGATTAAAGAGCTGAATGCGGAGGCAGAGAAATTTAAGGCTGAAATTGAGCGCATGACTGCCAAAATGAATGCAGTTGCTAATAATAGCGCAAGACTTAAGCAGCATCTTTATAACAGTATGAAAGCCACAGGAAAGACAAAGTTTAAAACAGATTTGTTTAGTTTTGGGATCCGTGGAAATGGTGGCTTGCAGCCTATGGAAATTACAGACGAGCAAAATATTCCAAAGCGGTATATGAAAATGATTCCTGACAAAGATAAAATCAGGAAAGAGCTTGAAGCAGGAAGGGAGCTTCATTTTGCAGTACTGAAAGAACGTGGAGAACATTTATCTATTCGTTGAACTGAATGGATATGCGGACTGCCGTTTGTGACGGTTGGAGAGGAATTATAGGAGGATAATGAAATGAAAATTTTTAAATTTGAAATTGAAATCGGCGGAAAAGACGGATATACGACAAATAAGACCGTAAGGTCGAACCATTTACAGGGCGCAATCCGTCAGATGTATCAGAACATTCCGAACATGACAAGAGTTGTCCGTATTTTATCGGATTAAGAAAAACAGTTTGTAGATAGGAGAATATAAGGAAATGGAAGAAAAAATGATTACTATTCCAGTGGAGGAATACAAGAAGCTGTTGGAAGCATCTGTCAGAATCAGTGCATTTGCTGATTTTGTGAACCGTAATAAATCTTATGTTAGCAGTGAGGATTGTGGAAAATATTTAGGATTTGAAGCAGTCAAGACAGAAGATTAGGAGATTGGAGGAATAGGGAAACATGGCAACACCAATATTGATTATTGGAAAATCAGGTTCTGGGAAAAGCGCAAGTCTTCGGAATTGCGCAGGAAATGACAACTGGAATCTTATCAGAGTTATAGACAAGCCTTTTCCGTTTAAAGGGAAAATCAACGGATGGAAAACTGACGATTATCAGCAGATAATGAAATGCCTTATTCAATCAAAGGCAGGGAATATTGTTATTGATGATGCAGGATATCTTATCACGAATATGTTTATGAAAGGTCATTCCAGCGCAGGAAAGGGCAATGATACATTTGCTTTTTATAACAAGATAGGAGACCACTTTTGGAATCTTATCACATTTATCATTGAGAAAATTCCGTCAGACAAGATTGTCTATGTAATGATGCACGAGGAGAAGAACGACTTCGGAGACGTGAAGCCTAAGACAATCGGAAAGCTGATTGACGAAAAGGTGTGCCTTGAGGGAATGTTTACTATCGTTCTTCGGTGCATCGAGGAATCCGGCAAGCACATGTTTGTAACGCAGGCATCTGACGGGGCAGTGAGCAAGTCACCCATTGGAATGTTTGAAACGCTGACAATCGACAATGATTTGCTTTTGGTGGAAAAGGCAATAAGGGATTATTACAAGGAGGATTAAGGAATTATGACAGTTTATGATTTGGCTAATTTATACATTGAAAGTGGAGAAACCATGCAGATTTGGAATCTTGATACCGAATCAACAGTTTTTGAGGGAACTTTTGATGAAGCAAAATACAGCGACTATGCAGATTGCGAAGTCGGAAGTTTTGGTATTGAGAATGGAATTATCGTGATCAACATTGATGAAGAAACCAATTAAGGCAGGAGGGTTAATAAATGCAGAAACCTACAAACTATGACGAAACGCAGGCAGGAGGCGAGTTTACACCCGTTGAGTTGGGCGGGCATAAGCTGGTAATTAAGCAGGTCAACGAAACAAAGTCAAAGAATGGAAAGGACATGATTGTTGTGTTGTTTGACTTTGCAGAGGATGATAAGCAGGCAGGATATTTCATGGAGCAGTTTCAGAATGACATCAGGCCGGATAAGAAATGGCCTAATCAGGCAACACAGTACATATTGACAGAGGATAACGAGGGTAAATGCAATCGTTCTTTTAAGACCTTTACAACGTGTGTAGAGCACTCAAACACAGGCTTTCAGGTGCAGTGGGGTGATAAGTTTTGCCAGTGCTTCAAGGGTAAGAAAATCGGCGGTGTATTTGGTGAACAGATGGATTACTACAACGGAGAGGAAAAGAAAAAGCGTGTCCTTCGGTGGTTTGTGTCTCTTGACAAGGTTGCGGATGCTGCCATTCCCGATATGAGCGAAACAAAGGCATATAAGGAGTACAAGCAGGGCGGAGGTATGCCGAACTATGGAACGCCTGACAATGACGGTTTTATGAATATTCCTGACGGAATAGATGAAGAACTTCCGTTCAATTAAGGTGGTGATATGATGCAGGTGCAGGTAGACACAAGGGAACATGCCAAAGAGTGGGAGCGCATAAAAGGGCAGTTTGACACGCTTGGAGTGCAGTATTTCCGCTCAAAAATGTACGTGGGAGATTATCAGTCTTTGGACAACCCGAGGCTGGTAATTGACCGCAAAAAGGACTTACAGGAGATATGTGGGAATGTCTGTCAGCAGCACGAACGCTTTAAGGCTGAATTACTT
>CAMWOF010000183.1 GCA_947175805.1 uncultured Clostridiaceae bacterium | reverse complement strand
CAGCTCGGGTTTGCGGGTGTTATTATGACGGATGATTTGGCTATGGATGCTATTGCCGAGGCGGATTTTGAGAAACCGCCGGAGGTATTGGCAGTGTTAGCCGGAAAGGATATGTTGATTACAACGGATTATAAGCGCAGCATAAATGCCCTCCGAGAAGCGGTGGAGGCGGGCTCAATCAGCGAACAGATGCTGGACGAGGCGGTTTTGCGGATTCTAATCTGGAAAATAGATTTGGGATTGATAGCATAAAGTGATCAGAAATTGCTGCGCATGGGAGGCAGAAAATGAAAAAGGATGAAAAGCAGGCAAAAGAGGTGTCGGCGGATGGCAGAGAGGAAAACAAATATTTAAAGGGGATATCCGTGGCGGAGCGGCAGATTTATATTTTATCGCTGCTCTCCGAGAATCCGCAGGGATTTCGGGTGCAGGATATTGTAGAAAAGCTTTTAAGCTGGGATATTGAGGTGAAGAAGAGAACAATTCAGCGTGATATAGACGAGCTGTCTTTAAGCTATGGCATTTCCGAGGAGGTTCGGGGCGGTGACGTCTATTATATGGCGGATAAGTATAATCTTAAAAATGTGGATTTGACATTATCAGATTTAATGTCGATTGCTTTCTTGCAGGAGCTTTTGGATAATTACCACGGGCTGGCAGTGGCAGACCACGGCACGGAGTTTTTAGAGAGGCTCATGAGGCAGACGGGGCTTACCAAGCGGGCGCAGCTTTTGGACTACAAAAATATAATAAAAAATATGGACGACAGCAGAAGAAAAAATCTGGACGTAAATCCGGAAATAGAGCGGACGGTATTAAATGCCATGAATCAGAAAAAGAAGCTCCGCATGACCTATTACAGCTGGAACAGGAATGAGAGCACTGAGCGGGTGATACATCCTTACCGTTTTGTTATGAATGACGGCTATCTGAATGTAGAGGGCTTTTGCGAACTCAGAAATGCCCTGCGCAATTTCCGGGTTTCCCGTATGTCCAATGTAGTGCTGTTGGATGAGGCATTTTCTCCGGATAAAAAGCTCATGGCAGCCCAGAAGCCCTTTTTGCACTTAAGCGGCGGCAGGCAGGAAGAGCTCGTAATTCGCTTTGACAAAAGCAAAGGGCGTTTTGTCAAAGAGTATGAGGCAGGCAGGGCAGACCGGATTGTGCAGGAGGAAGATGGCGAAATCTTGTTCTATAAGAAAACGGCAATTACGGATGAGGTGCGTCAATATATTCTGGGTTACGGAAGCCATGTAAAGGTATTAGAGCCGGGGTGGTTTGCAGGAGAGATTGAAAAAGAAGCAGAGAAGATGGCACGGCGATATCAGGAAAAAGAAAAAAATTAAAAAGCGGCAGTAAAAAAGGACATCTTAGGAGATGTCCTTTTATAAGCTGGGGTAACAGGATTCGAACCTGTACATACTGGAATCAGAATCCAGGGCCTTACCATTTGGCGATACCCCATCACTCACAAGACATTATTATAATGGATAGATTTGTAAAATGCAAGTATTTTTTTATGGATTTTTTCGTTCTGTGATGATATACTAGTGTGCGTAGAAAAGGGTGAAGTTATGTATCGGTTTGAGACAAATGTAAGATATAGCGAGATGGCGGACAATTTAAAGGTGCGCCCCCATCAGATAATCAATTATTTTCAGGACTGCTCTGTGCTGGATTCAGAGGAGATTGATAAGGGGCTTTCTTATACGGCAGAGCGTAAGCGGGGTTGGCTTTTGTCGGCATGGCAGGTGGAGATTTTAGAGTATCCGTCGTTCATGCAGCACATTTCTGTGGGCACATGGCCTTATGCCTTTTCCGGTATGTACGGTTATCGGAATTTTGATATACGAAATGACAGGCAGGAACAGATTGTGCGGGCGAATTCCATCTGGTGTATGGTGGATTTTGTTACAGGGATGCCGGTAAAGGTGACCGAGGAGGATGTACGGGGCTATCAGATTATGCCCGGTATTGATATGCCAGAGATTGCACGCAAGCTGAAGATGTATAAGGAAGGGGAGCGCAGGCCGGCGTTTGAGGTCAGACGGAATGATATCGACACCAACCACCATGTAAATAACGCTACTTATATCGCCATGGCAGAGGAGTATCTGCCGGCAGATTTCCTGCCGGACATATTGAAGGTGCAGTACCGAAAGGCCGCTACATACGGGCAGACGATATATCCTCTGGTAACACCGCTGGAAAACGGCTTTGCCGTAGGGTTGTGCGATGAGGCTTACAGTCCCTATGTCAGCATCGAATTTTTAAGGGCAGTGTAAGACTGCATATAATAGGGAGAACAAAAAATGATAGAGTTAGGAAGATGGCAGAGACTAAGGGTAGCACGTACCAAGGAATTTGGTGTGTATTTGTGTTCGCCAAAGGAGCCGGAGGATGCGGTTTTACTTCCGGCAAAACAGGTGCCGGAGGGAACATCCGTGGGAGATGAGCTGGATGTTTTTGTATACAAGGATTCAGAAGACAGACGGATTGCCACAGTCCATATGCCGCTTATCACCATGGATGAGATAGCGCCGCTTACAGTGGCAAATGTCACTGATATTGGTGCTTTTATGGATTGGGGACTGGAGAAGGATATTTTGCTGCCATTTAAGGAACAGACTACAAAGGTCAGGGAGGGTGCATCCTATCTTGTACGCATGTATGAGGATAAAAGCGAACGGCTCTGTGTCAGTATGCGGCTCTACGGCTATTTAAGGCAGGACTCCGGCTATCAGGCAGGAGACGAGGTAGAGGGAACCGTATATGAGCTGAGTGACGAGTGGGGAGCCTTTGTGGCAGTAGAGAACCAATATTCTGCGCTGATTCCCAGGAAGGAGCTGTATCAGAAGCTGACGCCGGGGGATGAGATTACTGCCAGAGTGATTAAGGTATTGGAGGATGGGAAGCTGTCCCTGAGTATCCGAAAGCCGGCATATCAGCAGATGGACGAGGACGCAGAACGGATTATGGCTCTGCTGGAGTCCTATGACGGTGTGCTTCCCTTTTCTGAAAAGGCATCGCCGGAGGTAATTAAGCGGGAGCTTAATATGAGCAAGGCTGCATTTAAGCGCGCAGTGGGCAAGCTCTATAAGGCGCAGCGGGTGAGTCTTCAGGATGGGAAAATACGAAGAAGATAAAAATAGGTATAACTATCATGTAGGAAATGTTATAAAGCATATAAAGGAGGAATATTTAATGGAAAAGACAGTAATTAAAACAGACAAGGCTCCGGCAGCAATCGGTCCGTATTCTCAGGCAGTGGAGGTGAACGGCGTAATCTATACCTCAGGGGTAGTGCCGATTGACCCGGCAACCGGACAGGTGGTAGAGGGAGATATTAAGGTACAGGCAAAAAGAGTCTTTGAGAGCATGAAAGCGTTGTTGGAGGCGGCGGGTTCTAATATGGACAGTGTTGTAAAAACTACTGTGTTTATCAAGGACATGAATGATTTTGCCGCATTAAATGAGGTGTATGCTTCTTATTTTACGGGAGATTATCCTGCACGTTCCTGTGTGGAAGTGGCGCGATTGCCGAAGGATGTGTTGATTGAGATGGAGGTTGTCTCGCTGGCTCTGGATGCATAGGGAAGAATTCATATCTGAAAAACATGTCAGGGCTCGGTGATTTTGCGGCTCTTGGCAAAATAAAGGAGTACAAGTTATGGAAGATAGAAAAAAGATACTGGGAGCAAATATATTCTGGGTTGTTTTGATATTTATAAATCTGGGAAGCAGCCTGATTATTGGGCAGGTGACCAATGATACTACAGTCAGTATTATTACATCCCAACTGTCAATTATACTGACGATGGCGGTATATCTGCTGGTGACAAAGCAGAATCCGTTGAAACTGCTGCGGTTTAAGACTTTTCATCTTGGTTCGTTTTTCCTGGTAATACTGCTTGCTGTCTGTGTTGTTCCGATGACCTCGCTGATTAATGCCATCAGTATGCTGTTTGCTTCCAATGTAGTTGCGGGGACACTGACAGATATTACAAACGGTGGTCTGTTTCCGGCACTTTTGCTTATGGCGGTGCTTCCGGCTTTCGTGGAGGAATGTACCTTCCGGGGTGTGATAATGGGCAGTTATGCCACAGGGGGAAGACCTGTAAAGGCGATTGTATTTTCTGCGATTGTGTTTGGATTGATGCACATGAATTTTAATCAGATGTGCTATGCGGTATTCATGGGATTGGTGTTTGGCGCAGTGGTGGAAGCAACCGGCAGTATTTTCTCTTCCATGACAATGCATTTTTGCATTAATGGGTTTTCTACGTTGGTGACGTGGGCGCTGCCAAGGATGATAGAATATCTGAAGAAGGTGTTGCCGTCGGGGGAGACAGCTGCGCTTGCAGACAGCCTGGAGGCATCAAATGAGGCGCTGACAACTGAGGCATTGCTAAATACAATTTTTTCAATTTTGCCGGTGGCATTGATAGCTGCGGTTTTGGCATGCCTTCTCTTAAAGGCGATTGCTAAATTGAACGGCAACGAGGACAAATGGAAGCTTTGGTTAAAGAAGGATTATAAGGAGGATAGGGAAGCGGTACCGAAGGTCCGGATATTTGATATACCCTATGCCATTGCAGCGGTGCTTTGCCTGATAATATGCGTGCTGAATGAGCTTGCATTAAAAATGATGGGAATGTAGATAAAGAAATAAGTAATTAAAGAAATAGATAATAAAGAAAGAACCTCCCTGATTCCTTTGCTTTTTGGTGAGAGAAAACAGAGAGGTTCTTCTTTTTTATACCTATTGCTTATCCTGGTGGCTGAGAGCTGCTTTGATAAAGCCCTTAAACAGCGGGTGTGCCTTATTTGGTCTGGATTTAAATTCCGGGTGCGCCTGGGTGCCAATAAACCATGGATGGTCGGGAATCTCTATCATTTCTACGATATGCCCGTCCGGTGAAAGGCCGGAGAGCAGCATACCATGCTCGGTCAGGGCATTGCGATAGTCATTGTTCACTTCATAGCGGTGGCGGTGGCGTTCGTCAATATGGTCGGAGCCATAAAGGCGAAAGGCCTTGGATTCCTTGCTGAGCACGCAGGGATAAGAGCCGAGCCGCAAGGTTCCCCCCAGGTCAGTGACGCCGTCCTGGTCAGGCATAATGTGGATGACCTGATGTACGGAGCTTGGATTAAATTCACTGCTGTGGGCGTCCTTATAACCCAGAATATTTCTGGCAAATTCTACAATGGTTAACTGCATGCCGAGACACAGACCGAGATAAGGAATCTTCTGTTCCCTGGCGTACTGAATACTGTAAATCATGCCGTCAATACCCCGGTCGCCGAAGCCCCCCGGAACTAGGATGCCGTCAACGTCTGCCAGCTCCGCCGCCACATTTTCCTTTGTAATGGTTTCAGAATCAATCCATTTAATATCCACCTCGGAATCATTGGCAACGGCAGCGTGCTTTAGGGCTGTCGCTTATCCCCATCTCCGAGCCCACGA